>DATBBI010000256.1:0-4447 GCA_036271115.1 Trebonia sp. | reverse complement strand
CTGGCTAGTCACCTCATGCCTCCGCTCTGAGCTTCTCGGCCGCCCAGAGCACCGACTTCACGATGTTCTGGTAGCCGGTGCAGCGGCACAGGTTGCCGGACAGCGCCCACCGCACGTCTTCTTCCGTCGGGTCCGGGTTGCGGTCGAGCAGGGCCTTGGCCGCCATCATCATGCCCGGGGTGCAGAATCCGCACTGGAGCCCGTGCTCCTCCTTGAACCCTTCCTGGATGGGGTGCAGCTCGCTCGCCGAGGCCAGCCCCTCCACGGTCTCAACCTCGCGGCCGTCGACCTGGACGGCCAGCATCGTGCAGGACTTGATCGCCTTGCCGTCGACAAGAACCGTGCAGGCGCCGCAGTTGGTCGTGTCACAGCCCCGGTGCGTGCCGGTCAGCCCGAGGCCGCGCCTGATCAGGTCGGCGAGCAGCAGCCGCGGCTCGATCTCGGCCACCTTCTTCTTGCCATTGATGGTGAACCTGATCTTGCTGACCGGGATTTCGCTCGCTGCCTCGTCGCCGAGGTCGTCGTAGACGATCGTCATGATCAGGCAGCCCTTTCCGTGGTCGCCGCGCTGGCCCCCGTGCCGTTCCCGGTGCCGAGGATGCGCTTAACGAAGACGCTCACCATGTGCCGCTTGTATTCCGCGCTGCCACGGTGGTCGGTCTTCGGCTGCGCCGCACCGGCCGCGAGTTCGGCAGCGGCGGCGATGGTCTCGGCCGTGAGCGGCTTGCCGGCCAGCGCGGCGGCTGCCTCCATGGCGTTGATGGTTGACCCGCCGACGCCGGTGAGCGCGATGCCCGCCCGGACCACGGTGTCCCCGCTGGTTTCGATGGCCACAGCGACGCCGACGGTCGCGAAGTCCCCGACCCGGCGCTCGAGCTTCAGGTACCCGCCGGCCCGTGTCCCCTTGGCGGGCGGCACGACGGCCTCGATGGCGATCTCGTCAGGCTCGAGGACGTTCTGGAACGGGCCGGTGACGAACTCGGCGAGCGGGATGGCGCGCTTGCCGCGCGGGCCCTGCGCGATGACCGTGCCGCCGAGTGCCGTCATCACCGAGGCCCAGTCGCCCTGCGGGTCGGCGTGGCACAGCGACCCGACGAGCGTGCCGCGGTTCCGCACGAGCGGGTCGGCGATCTTCGACGCGGCCGAGGCCATCGTCGGCTGGGTGCCGGCGAGCAGTTCAGAGTGCTCCAGGTCGGCGTGCCTGCAGAGCGCCCCGACGTGCAGGCTGCCGTCGGCGTCCGTCCGGTGGTAGTCCAGGCCCGGCACGTTGTTGATGTCGACGAGCATGTCCGGAGAGGCGAAACGCAGCTTCATCAGCGGCACCAGGCTCTGGCCGCCGGCCAGCACCTTGACGTAGTCACCGCCGCCGTGCAGCAGGCTGATCGCCTCGTCGAGGGAATGCGGCGCCTCGTAGGCGAACCGCGGTGGAAACATCACTGCCTCCGGTCTTCGGCCGAATGGGGGTCGGCGACCGCCTGCGGCCCGGACTCGTAGTCGGGGTCAGGGCGCGGCTCCTGATGCGGCGGCCACGGGCCGGAGACCGGCTGACCAGCGATCTTGAGATAGTCGACGAGCTCAGGCCAGGCCCACACCGTGGGGCTCTTGCCTTCCTTGGGCGCGTTCTCTATCAGCTCGAACAGCCGCGGATTGCCCTTGCTGTGTCCGTCGGACTCGATACGCATGCGACGATCTCCCGCCGTCCGGGGACGGGCACCGGCGGTGGTACCCGTGTTAACGAGAATTCACCGGTATGGTCTCGCCCGCTTAACACGGCTGCAACAGCGAAATAAGCTGTTGCTTAATTGGCCAGGTGACCTAGGTGGAAATGACGGGTAAATCGGCGCTGCCAGCGTCAGGAGCAGCGCCATCAGCTCCAGATGGTGACGTAGACCGGCGGCTTGAACCGGGACGGCGGCACGCCGACGGAGGGCGAGCGCATCAGCTGCATCGCCTCCGGGGTGCCGAGGAACCGGCGCAGCGCGCTCGCGGCGACGCCGCGCCGCTCCCGCTCAAGCAGGGTCACGAACCAGCACTCCTCCACCGGCAGTCCCGGCATGTCGACGAGCGACAGCTCGCCGCGCCGCAGCTGGTGAGACACCAGGTGCTCGATCGCCGGCGCCACCCCGGCGCCGTCGGCCGCGGCCGCCCAGGCCGCGGTCTGGCTCTGGAAGACCCCGATGTTGCCGTCCGGGACCTCAAGCCGCTGCAGCAGCCTCGCCGTCTCGCTGCCGGGGTCGGTGCCGGACGGGTCCACCAGCCAGCGCCATTGCCTGGCCGGGCCGCGCGGCAGCCTGTTCCCCGCGGCGACCACGACGACCCGGTACTTGAAGATCGGCTCGCTGACGATCGGCATCTCGTGCTCGTCGGCCGGGCCTGGCCCGAAGGCGACGTCGGCGAGCCGGTTCCCGATCAGCACGGCCTGCTCGCCGGAGGCGGCCACCCCGGTTGTGACCTCGACGGACCCGGCGAACCGCCGCCGGAATGCCTCCATGAGCGGACCCGCCACGAACTCGGCGAACGTCGAGGTGGCGACGATCCGCATCTGCTCGGGCGCGCCCTGCGCGGCACGGACGGCGGCGTGCGCCTCGGCGCCGAGCACGACGATCTGCGACGCGGTGCCGAGCAGCCGCGTCCCGCCGGGCGTCAGCGTCATGCCGGCCTGGCTCCTGGTGATCAGCTGATCGCCGAGGTCCTGCCTGAGCGCGGTGATGGCCTGCGACACGGCGGACTCGCTGACGCCGAGCGCGCTGGCGGCCGCTCGCACCGACCCGAGACGGGCCACCAGGACGAACGCGTTGAGCTGCGTCAGTGTCACACTCATGAACGTACGGCATCGCAGGAGCGCGCGCACACTACGACCTGGGAGGTCTGAGTGCAGGTCCCAGCGCAAGTGGAGTACGAGAAGGCCAGCAGCGTCGAACAGGCCCTCGCGCTGCTCGCCAGGTACGCCCCGGGCGCCAGGATCCTGGCGGGCGGCCACAGCCTGATACCGATGATGAAGCTGCGGCTGGCGCAGCCTGAAGTGCTTATCGATATCAACGCGATCACCGGACTGCGCTACATCGAGCCGACCGCGGACGAGCTGCGCATCGGCGCGCTGGCCAGGCACGCGGACCTGCTGGCCGCGACCGTGGCGGGCGAGAACTTCGCGATCCTGCACGACGCCGAACGGGTGATCGCCGATCCCGTGGTGCGGCAATGGGGCACGATCGGCGGGTCGCTCTGCCAGGCCGACCCGTCGGAAGACCTGTCCGCCGCGTTCGCCGCGCTGAAGGGCTCCATGATCATCCACGGGCCCGACGGCAGCCGGGAGGTGTCCGCGCGGGCGTTCCACACCGGCCCTTACCAGACCGTCGTCGCCCCCGACGAGATGCTCACCGAGATCAGGCTGCCCATCCGGCTCGGCGGCGGCAGCGCGTACATGAAGGTGGCCAGGCGGATCGGCGACTGGCCGATTGGCGCCGCCGGGGCGGCGGTCTGGCTGACGGACGGCGGAGATCGCATCGCCGACGTCGGCATCGGGCTGACCGCGGTCGGCGCCACGCATTTCGTCGCCGCGGAGGCCGAGGAGTTCCTGCGCGGCCGGCCGGCCACCGAGGAGACCCTGGCGCAGGCCGGCGAGATCGCGGCGGAGCACTGCCGTCCAGGCTCCGATCAGCGCGGCCCAGCCGACTACAAGCGGCACCTGGTGCGGGAGCTCACCGCACGGGTGCTGCGCCGCGCTGTCAGCCGAGCCCGCGGGCAGGCGTCGTGAAGATCACCGTCACCGTCAACGGAACCGATTACGCGCGGGTCGTCGAGCCCCGGCTGCTGCTTATTCACTTCCTGCGCGACGAGCTGCGGCTGACCGGCTCGCACTGGGGCTGCGACACGTCCAACTGCGGCGCCTGCGTGGTGTGGCTCGACGAGACGCCGGTGAAGTCGTGCACGGTGCTCGCCGTCATGGCGGACGGGCGGCGGATCACCACCATCGAGGGCCTGCCAAGGAATGGCGCCCTCGACCCTGTACAGGAGGCCTTCGCCGCCTGCCACGGCCTGCAGTGCGGCTTCTGCACGCCGGGCATGATCATGACCGCGCGCTGGCTGCTCGACCAGAACCCCGATCCGTCGCCTGAAGAGATCCGCGAGGCGATCTCCGGCCAAGTCTGCCGCTGCACGGGATACGAGAACATCGTCAGGTCCGTGCGGTGGGCCGCCAAGCACGACGGCAGAGCGGGCGACAGAGCCGGAGGTGACGGAGCATGACCGGCGCGTACGGGCCTCGTCCCCGCAAGGAAGACGCCAGGTTCATCAGGGGGCAGGGCAGGTTCGTCGACGACATCGCGGTGCCCGGCATGCTGCACGGCGCGATCCTGCGCAGCCCGCTGGCGCACGCCCGGATCGTCTCCGTCGACGTCACCGCCGCCCTCGCCCACCCGGCGGTCGTGGCCGTGCTCACCGGCGACGA
>DATBBI010000255.1:0-1983 GCA_036271115.1 Trebonia sp. | reverse complement strand
GATCGGGCTGCGCAGCTCGTGCGCGGTGTCGGAGACCAGGGCGCGCTGCCGCTGCTGCGCGGCGGCCAGCCGGTCCAGCATGTCGTTGAGGGTCAGCGCCAGCGACCGCACCTCGTCCCTGGCCTCGGGCACCGGCAGGTCCGAAGGCACCGCGGTCCCCGTCACCCGGGCGGCACCCCGCCGCAGCAGGTCGATCGGCCGCAGCGTGGACCCGACCGCCAGCCAGATCGCCCCGGTGAACAGCACGAACACCACCGGTGTCCCGAACACCAGCGCCTTCGCCACCACAGACAGGCTGCTCCTGACCGAGCTGTACGGCACCGCGGCTATGACCAGGGAGCCGTCAGCGGCGCGCACCGCCGTCACGCGTATCAGCGACGCCATCCCGTACGCCGGCCCGTTGAGCAGCGTCGCCTCGCCGTTGCGCGCGATCGCCGCCGCGTGCGCCGGGCTGAGCAGCGGCACCAGGCGGTCGGAGTCCGCGGAGACGTCGGTGATCTGGCCGGCGGAATCGAGCACCTGGATGGTGACGTCAGGGGCGACCGGCACCGGGGTCGGCAGCCGGTTGGCGTCGATCAGCGCCACGACGCCTGCCGCGCCCTGCCGGGCCGTGTCGTCCACCGACCGGGTCAGCGAGACCCGCAGCACGTTGAACAGCAGCAGGTCGACGGCCACGAAGGCGACGGCGAGCCCGAGCGCCGCGGTCATCGTGACCCGCGCCCGCAGCCCGCGCCGCCTCCACCACCGCAGCGGACGCCTGGCCACTCGCCAGCCGGGCACCGGGCTCAGCCGCCGTCCGCGTCGAGCAGGTAGCCGGCACCGCGGACGGTGCGCACCGCCTGCCTGCCGAACGGTACGTCGATCTTCCGCCGCAGGTAGCCGACGTACACCTCGACGATGTTCAGGTCCGCGATCATGTCAGGGTCGTCCCACACGTGCGCGAGCAGCTCCGCCTTCGGCACGACCTGGCCGGCCCGCCGCAGCAGGTACTCCAGCAGCGCGAACTCGCGCGCGGTCAGCTCAACGGCCGACGGGCCCCGGCGGACGACCCGCGCGGCGGGGTCGAGTGACAGGTCGCCCGCGCGCAGCACCGCCGGCCGGGGCGCCGCGCCGCGGCGCAACAGCGCGCGCAGCCGCGCGGCGAGGACCACGTAGGAGAAAGGCTTGGTCAGGTAGTCGTCCGCGCCGAGATCGAGCCCGTCGGCCTGGTCGTACTCGCCGTCCTTGGCGGACAGGATGAGCACCGGCACCCAGTTCTCCTCGGCCCGCAGCTGCGCGCAGACCTTGTAGCCAGACAGGCCCGGCAGCATGATGTCGAGCACCACGCCGTCGTAGCCGCCCTCGCGGGCCATGTGCAGGCCGGTGACGCCGTCGCAGGCGACATCCACGACGAACCCCGACGCCTCGAGGCCGCGCTTGACCGCGGCGGCCAGCCGCCGCTCGTCCTCAACGACAAGCACTCGCACGGGTACAGTGTCCCCCAAAGCCGGTCATGCCTGTATCACGCTCTCAGCTCCCTCACAGCCGACCTGCGGCACAGTGGTCGTACGGGGCCGCTGGATCACGGGCGGCGGTAGCAAGGAACGGGTGAGGAGTATGCGAGTCACACTGTCGAGGCGGGGCCGGTGGGCGGTGCCCGTCATCGCTGTGGCCGTGATCGGTGGCGTTATCGCGGGCACGCAGATCCCGTCAGCGCAGGCATCCCCTGTGCTGCCGGTCAAGACGCCAGGCCAGCTGCTCGCCGAGATCAACCAGGACCAGAAGGTGCCGCCGCTGACCGGTACCGTGGTGGAGACGACCTCCCTCGGCCTGCCGCAGCTGCCGCAGGCCGCCAACCCGACGTCGCTGTCGTCGCTGCTCACCGGCTCGCACACGATCAAGGTCTACTACCTGAACGCGCAGCACTTCCGGCTGTCGGTGCAGCAGCCGATGAGCGAGACCGACGTCATCAGGTCCGCGAACACGCTGTGGCTCTGGGAGAGC
>DATBBI010000254.1:0-5932 GCA_036271115.1 Trebonia sp. | reverse complement strand
CTCAGCTACTACACGAGAGAATACTTCTGGAGTATTCTCTCGGTTATGAGCGTTCCGCTGACACTGCTCGGGCTCCTTGAACGGGGGCCGAGTCACGGCTATGACCTGAAGCGTGACTACGACATGTTCTTCGGCCGGGGGAAACCGGTGCGGTACAGCCAGGTGTACGCCACGCTGTCCCGGCTGGCCAGGGACGGGAAGGCGGTCGCCGGGCCCGTTGAGCAGGGCGCCGGGCCCGAACGCCGACGGTACGTGATCACCGATGACGGCATCGGCGACGTCGAGCGGTGGCTGACCGAGCCGGCCCCGCCAGAGCCTGACCTGCACAGCGAGCTCTTCGCCAAGGTGGTGCTCGCCCTGCTGCTCGACCGCCCGGCCGACCAGTACCTCGACATACAGCGGGCAGCGCATCTGGAGCGCATGCGCGCGCTGACCGAGCTGAAGCGGTCCGGCGGCACTCTCGACCTGCTCCTCGCCGACCATTCCATCTACCGGCTGGAGGCTGACTTGCGCTGGATGGACCACACCGCGGCCCGGCTCGACATGCTCAGGCAGGAGGTCGGGCGGTGAGCGGGGGCATCCAGCCCGCCAGCGCGGGCCAGGCCGCGGGCACCACCGCGCTGGTGAAGATCATCGAGGCGCGGAACCTCGCCAAGTCCTTTGGGGAGACGCCAGCGCTGCGCGGTGCCTCGCTACGGGTAAGCTCAGGCGAGATCGTGGCGGTCATGGGGCCGAGCGGATCGGGCAAGTCCACCTTGCTGCACTGCCTGGCGGGGATCCTGGTCCCCGACGAGGGCGAGGTGTGGTTCGGCGGGCAGCGGCTCGACACCCTGAGCGATGACCGGCGCAGCACGCTGCGCCGGGACCGGTTCGGTTTCGTGTTCCAGTCCGGCCAGCTGGTCCCCGAGCTGACCGCAGAAGAGAACGTTGCGCTGCCGCTGCTGCTGTCCGGCACCCGCCGCGGCCCGGCGATGACTGCGGCCAGGAAGTGGTTTCCCGTGCTCGGCCTCGATGGGCTCGAGGGCCGCCGGTCCGGTGAGCTGTCCGGCGGGCAGGCGCAGCGCGTCGCGCTGGCCCGCGGCCTGGTCGCCGGTCCCGAGATCCTGTTCGCCGACGAGCCGACAGGATCGCTTGACTCCGTGTCAGGGGAGATGGTGATGAACCTGCTCACCGCCGCCGCGCGCGAGCACGGCACCACCGTCATCCTGGTCACCCACGACGCGCGGGTCGCCGCCTACGCCGACCGCGAGGTCATCGTCAGGGACGGCAAGGTCAGCACGCTGACCGGGGACGAGCCGTGATCCCTCTCGGGCTACGGCTGGTCATCAGCGGCGGCCGCGAGGCGATCACCCGGCTCGTCATCCTGACGATGGCGGTCGGCCTCGGCGTCGGCCTGCTGCTGACCGCCGTGGCCACGACCAACGCGGTCAGCGCCTGGAATGCCCGCAACAGCTGGCTGTGGACCGGCACCGCATGGGTGCCGCCCGGTCCTGCGGCGGGCGTCGCCCCGCTGTGGTGGCACCCAAGCGGCGACATCTTCGACGGCCAGACGATCGACCGGTTCGACGTGGCCGCCACCGGCGCCTCTTCGCCTGTGCCGCCAGGCATCTCCCGGGACCCGGGACCTGGCCAGTACTACGCCTCTCCCGCGCTGGCCGCGCTGCTGCGCGGCTCCCCGGCGAGCCAGCTGGCTGACCGCTACCCAGGCCACCTGGCCGGCGTGATCGGCGACGCCGCCCTGCCGTCACCGAACTCGCTGGTCATCGTCGTCGGGCGCACCCCGGCGCAGCTGGCGCGGACCCCGCACACCGTGCGGGTAACATCGGTCGCCACGACGGTACCGGGCAACCCCGGCAGCCTGGTGCATGAGGTCAACCGCCACGGCCTGACCTACATGCCAGCCAACGGGGGCGCCCCGGCGAGCGCCAGCGACCTCATCCTGTCCGTCGTCGCGCTTGCCATCCTGGCGCCGGTGCTCATCTTCATCGCCACCGCGACCCGGCTGTCGGCCGCCCGCCGCGAACAGCGGTTCGCGGCGATGCGCCTGGCCGGCGCGACTCGCAAGCAAGTGTCCGTGCTCGCCGCCACCGAATCGACCACGGCCGGGATCCTGGGGGTGGCGGTCGGGTTCGTGATCTTCTTCCTGCTGCGCACTCCGGTGGCGGGCATCCCGTTCATTGGCACGCCGTTCTTCCCTGGCGAGCTGTCGCTGAGCCTGCTCGACGTCCTCGTGGTAGCGCTCGGCGTGCCGGTGGCTGCCGCCGTGGCGGCCCGGCTGGCACTGCACCGGGTGCGCATCTCCCCGCTCGGCGTCGCCCGCCGGGCCACGCCGAAGCCACCGCGCGCCTGGCGGACGATTCCGCTGCTGGCCGGCCTCGCCGAGCTCGGCTTCTGGGCCGTACACGGCCATCCGGCGTCGATAAGCGGACAGGTCCAGGCGTTCGTGTCCAGTTTCGCGCTCATCATCGTGGGCCTGTTCGTCGCAGGGCCGTGGCTCACCATGGCCGCGGCTCGGGTCATGGCCCGGTGGACCAGCCGCCCCGACACGCTGATCGCCGCCCGCCGCCTCGCCGACGACCCCAGGGCGGCCTTCCGCGCCGTCAGCGGCCTCGTGCTCGCGCTGTTCATCTCCACCGTGGCCGTGGTGGCGATCACCACGCAGAACGCCAAGAACCCCAGCACATTCGGCAGCGTCACGGAATCGCACGTACTGACCGATCAGGTATCGGCGTCGCCCCAGGTGGCCCAGAACACTAGCCCGCAATCGAACGGAGGCACCGCGGACGCGGGGCCGGCCGCACCCGCCGCGCCGCTGACCGCACAGCTGAGCGGGATCCCCGGCGTCCAAGGGGTGCTCGTGGTCCGCGCGGACCCGGGGCTGACCATCCCCGGGAGATTTCACGGCCTCGGCGTCGATCCGGAGTTCGGCACGGTCCGCCCGGTCCCGGCCGGCCTGGTCTCGTGCGCGCAGCTCGCGACCGTTCCCGTCCTTGGCCGCTGCCCGGCCGGGGCGACAGCGGCGACGTTCCCGGCGGATGGGTTCAACGGCCCGCTGGGCTACACCGGCACCGACTTCGCCGCGTTCACCTGGCCGGCCGCTAGCCTCCGGGGCGCGTCGCTTGACACCCTCGGCGTAGACGCCATCGACGTGCAGACGGACGGCAGCACGCCAGCGGTCGAGGAGGCAAGGACGCTGCTTGAGAACGCGCATGCGTACCCGGGAATCAGCACGCCGTCCACCTTCGCCGACGTCCTCGCGCAGGACAACTCCCAGAACAGCGACTACCAGCAGCTCGCGAACGTGGTGATCCTGGTCAGCCTGCCGATCGCAGGCTGCACTCTGGCGGCGGGCATCGCGGCCGGGCTCGCGGACCGCAAGCGGCCGTTCAGCCTGCTCCGGCTCACCGGCGCCCGGCTCGCCACGCTGCGCCGCGTCGTCGCGCTGGAAGGCGCCGTCCCGCTGCTCGCCGTCGCCGCCGTCGCGATCGGCACCGGATTCGGCGCCGCCGCGCTGTATGCCTCCGAGGCGCAGAACCATCCGATGGTGGCCCCCGGCGTCGCGTACTACCTCCTCACCGCAGGCGGGATCCTGGTGTCCCTCGCCATCATCGCGGCCACCTTCCCGCTCCTGGCCCGCATCACCGGCCCTGAGGTCGCGAGAAACGACTAGCTGTTCGGGGGGTGGGCGGCCTGTCACACCCGGCCCAGGTACTCCCACACGTAGAAGACGGTGTTTCCGGAGGGTACCTTCGCCGCAAGCCGGTAACCGCCGGCCGAATACAGGTCAAGAGCTATCTGGTAGTCCATCGCCGGCGTCTGGTTAAAGCCGAGGATTACCAGCGAGAAGTAGTGCCGCGCGATCGCCTGCTTGTAGTACTCAGGACTGTCCACGGTGTTCGACCACTGCCGCCACGACGTGTTCGGCAGGTAGTACTGGAGAACGTCGGTGGTTTCCACCAGAAAGTGCCCGCCGTGCGCGGTCATCGGCCGGACGACCTTGACGAGCGCTGTCACGTCTGGCCAGTCGGTCATGTCGCGCGCCTGCGCCATCCCCATCGAGGTAACCGGGATAAGGGCGGCCAGCGACGCCGCCAGAACAAGGCGCCTGCGGGACAGGCTGCCGAGCAGGTAGCCGGCCGCGATCGCGGCGAACCAGGCACCGAAATCGACGTGCTTGTCGAGCGATGTCCCGGTCTGAATGCGCGCCTGGTCAGCCGGCGCCAGCAGTGCGGAGAGCGCGAGCACGGCCAGCAGCAGCGCTTGCGGCCACCGCCGGCGCACCGCGCAGGCGGCGACCGCGCCGACGGCTGGGACCAGCACCACGGCGGTCCACGACCAGGACTCTCCGAACACAAGTGAGGCGGCTACGGTTCCGTGGACGCGCCCGGTCGTGGTCACCCGGATTCCGGTGAGATAGCCGGGACCGCCGAGCGCGAGCAGCACGCCGAGGACCGCCGCCGCGATTCCGGCGAGGAGGGCCGCACGCCGGAGAGCTGCCCGCCACCCGGCGTCCGGCCACGAGCTCAGGAAGGTGACGCAGAGCACGGCGGGGTCGTACAGGGCCGTCGCGAACTTCGTCGCGTTGGCCAGCGCGAGCAGGATCCCCGCCGCGATCAGCCATCGTGCGGCGTGGTGCCCGCCCGGAGCTCCGGCGGCGCACCAGGTCGCGGCGGCCAGGAGCAGCAACGCCAGCGCGTCGAAGGTCGCGAACGAGCCCAGATGCAACGTCGGCGCCAGCACGGCGAAGAGCGCGGCGGCGAAGAAGGCGGCGCGTTCGTCCCGCAGCAACCGGGTCGCCGTGCACCATGCGAGGGATGTCACGCCGAGCATGAAGACCAGGGACAGCAGCCGCGCCGCGGTCAGCCCCCCGAGGCTGTCGGCGATGGCCCCGATCGGCGGGTAGATGACCGGCGCGCCGGAAAACCAGGTCTGGTAATCCGGGATCTGGGTGCCGTGCAGCCAGTGCGACCACTCCAGGTGCCCGGCATTGAGGTACAGCGCCTCATCGCCGAACGCGGTCCTGGCCCGGACCATGCTGACCGAGAGCGCCGTCTGGACCCCCAGTACCGCAAGCAGCGGCCATGGCATCCGCTCCCGGATTACCCGCACCTCCGGAGAGTAGGCACGTTCCGACACCATATCGGGCCGTTTTGAACATTCTTTCAGGTAACCCACACCTACCCCGAAGGCTGCCGGTGCGACCCGGGCGCGGCGAACGCGCGCAGCCCGGTGTCCAGGAGCTGGGCGGCGCGGCGGACGTCGGCGCTCACCAGCTCGTAGAGCCGGGTAGGCGTGGGAGCGGCGTCGAGGTGCCTGCGCAGGCTGTCGGCCTGGACACGCCACAGTCCCAGCAGCGCCTTAGCGGCTATCTGCGGCTCTGGGTCAGCTGCGGTCAGGCCGACTCGCGCGGCCAGGACCTCGGTAGCCGCAGTGGCCGCCTGGTCCATCACGTCGGCCTGGTAGGCGCGCAGTGAGGGCGTGGCGCGGATCAGGTCGCCGAACCGCCGGATCAACGCGCGGCCCTGGCGAGCGTCCTCATGGGATGCGAGTTGCGCGGTCATGGCGCCCAGTTCCCTTTCGAGGATCAGCAGCACAGCCTGGACCGGCGTGAGCGCTGGGTCGGCGAGCCCGGTGCGCAGGGCGGCCTGGATGGTCTCCAGTCGGTCCATGACCAGGGCTTCCTTGACCGGGAAGTAGTTGAAGACGGTCTTCTCCGACACGCCGCACGCGCGCGCGACGTCGGCCACGCGGACGGCGTCGAAGCCGCGCTCGAGGAACATCGCGGTCGCCGCGTCAGACAACTGCTGGCGCATCAGGCGCTTCTTGCGATCGCGCAGTCCCTCGGCCGATGGGCCTGACGCCTCTCCGGCTGTCGACTCCAGTGCCCGTCCGCTCATGGCCTCAGCCTAGTACATCTTTACAGTTGCAATAA
>DATBBI010000253.1:0-5447 GCA_036271115.1 Trebonia sp. | reverse complement strand
TCGCTGTGCGGGGCGAGGAAGCCGATCGAGTTGTATCCCCAGTAGTTCCGCAGGCCGCGCTCCACCAGATGCTGGTCGTGCACGAAGTGATGGACCGGCATCAGCTCGATCGCGGTGACGCCGAGCCGCTGCAAGTGCTCGATGACGGCGGGGTGCGCCATGCCCGCGTACGTGCCCTTCAGGTCGTCGGGGACCTCGGGGTGACGCATGGTCAGGCCCTTGACGTGGGCCTCGTACACCACGGTCTCATGCCACGGGATGCGCAGCTGCCGGTCGTCGCCCCACTCGAACCACGGGTTGGTGACCACCGCCAGCGGCACGAACGGCGAGCTGTCCGCGTCGGAGCGTTTCCTGTCGTCGCCGCCGAGCGGGTAACCGTAAACGGCGGGGTCCCACCGGACCTCGCCGTCGATCGCCGTGGCGTAGGGATCGAGCAGCAGCTTGGCCGGATTGCACCGCAGGCCGTTCTCCGGGTCATGCGGGCCGTGGACACGGTAGCCGTAGCGCTGCCCGTGGCCGATGCCCGGTAGGAAGCAGTGCCACACGTAGCCGTCGACCTCGGTCATGTCCAGCCGCTCTTCCGCGGAGCCGCCCTCGTCGAACAGGCACAGCTCGACTCGCTCGGCTACCTCGGAAAACAGGGTGAAGTTCGTCCCGATGCCGTCGTACGTGGCGCCGAGCGGATACGGCCGGCCCGGCCACATGTCGCGTCCCATGGTCTCCATCTGCCCCAGCGTGTCCGGACATACCACGGACCACGACTTTTCACTTATTTTAGGGCAGTTGGCTACGCTGCGGCGCCAAAAGCGGCCGGTCAGCCGACGACGTCGGTGATGGCGTTCTGTTCCTGCGCATCAAGCTCGATGCTCGCGGCCGCGATGTTCTGCGCCACGTGCTCGGCGGAGCCGGACCCGGGGATCGGCAGGATCTGCGGCGACCTGGCCAGCAGCCAGGCGATCGCGATCTCGCGCGTGCTCACGCCGTGCCGCTCCGCCGCCGTGCGGATCGGCACGTTGTCGGACTCGCTGATCGGCGCCCACGGCAGGAACACGCGGCTTTCCTGCTCGCACAGGTCCACCATCGTCTCCGAGGACCGGTCGGTGACGTTGTAGCGGTTCTGCACCGACACCACCGGCGTGATCGCCTCGGCCTCGCGCAGCTGCTGTTCGTCGAAGTTCGACACGCCGATGTGCCGGATCTTGCCCGCCGCCTTCAGCTCGGCGAGCGCGCCGATCGACTCCGCGAGCGGCACCTTCGGGTCGGGCCGGTGGAACTGGTACAGGTCGATCCTGTCCACGCGCAGCCGGCGCAGGCTGCCCTCGCAGACGCTACGCAGGTGCTCGGGACGGCCGTCGGGCACCCATCTGCCCGGGCCCGGCCGCACCAGGCCGCCCTTGGTCGCGATGACCAGGTCGTCGGGATACGGGTACAGCGTCTCGGCGATCAGCTCCTCGCTGACATCCGGCCCGTAGGAGTCGGCGGTGTCGATGAAGTTGACGCCGAGCTCGACCGCCCGGCGCAGGGCGGCCTTGGCGCGCTCCCGGTCCGGTGGCGGGCCCCAGACCCCCTGCCCGGTGATCCGCATCGCGCCGAATCCCAGCCGGTTCACCGTCAGGTCGCCGCCGACGTCGATTGTGCCGGCGGCCTCCACTGTCGGCCGGTCGCTCATGGCACGCTCCTTCCGTTCGCTGACTCCGCTGCCCCGCTGCCTCCGCAGGGCAGCCTTCCCGGCGGGACACGCCGCACACATCCCGCATTCGGCTAGTCCCCATGATCCCCGGGGTGTCACACGGCCGCCCCGGAGGGCATCGTAAGGGGATGGACAACCGCCTGCGCTTCATGGCCGACCTCATAGCACCGCTCACCGTGCCGCCGGGCAGCACCGTCAAGCTGAGCAGGGACCACGATCCCGGCTACACCGGCCAGGTGACCAAGGACCAGGCCGCGGCCCTGCTCGCGGACAGCACGCAGCTCCTCGCCGACTACCAGGACCGGCTCGCCGCCCAGGACACGTACGGCGTCCTGCTGGTGCTGCAGGGCATCGACGCGGCGGGCAAGGACGGCACGATCAAGCACGTCATGAGCGGCGTGAATCCCCAGGCGGTCCAGGTCACCTCCTTCAAGCAGCCGTCGGCCGAAGAGCTGAACCACGACTACCTGTGGCGCTGCCAGCGGGCGCTGCCCGGGCGCGGCCGGATCGGCATCTTCAACAGGTCGCACTACGAGGAGGTGCTCGTCGTGCGGGTGCACCAGAACCTGCTGGCCGCCGAGAAGATGCCCGACCCTGGCGGCCACGACGTCTGGAAGCGGCGCTACCGGGAGATCAACGACTGGGAGCGGTACCTGACCGACAACGGCATCCGCCTGGTCAAGGTCATGCTTAACCTGTCCAAGCGGGAACAGGCCAAGCGCTTCCTCCAGCGGATCGACCACCCGGAGAAGAACTGGAAGTTCTCCCCCAGCGACATCAGCGAGCGACAGTACTGGGACGCCTACCAGCGCGCCTTCGAGGCCATGCTGAGTCACACCAGCACGGACTGGGCGCCGTGGCATGTGGTGCCCGCGGACCACAAATGGTTCAGCCGGCTCGCGACCGCGGCGGTGCTGGTGCGGGCGCTGCACGCGATCGACCCGCGCTACCCCGCCGCGGATCCCGCGGTACGCGGCGAGATGCTGCAGGCCAGGGACGAGCTGCGGGCCGAGCTGGCGGCGGAGAAGGCCGGCGCCGCCTGACGTAGCTCGTCGTGCCGCCGGGCTTGGGTTTGCCCGGCGGCAGGACGGGCAAATGATGGCCATGTTCGAGGCCGAGAACATCCGCGACTGGCGGGACCATGATGTGCTGGATCCAGACGGCAAGAAGATCGGGATACTCGAAGCCGTCTACGTGGACACGGGCACCGATCAGCCGGCGTTCGCCACGATCAGGATCGGGATGATCGGCCGCCATCGGCTCACCTTCGTGCCGCTGGAGGGGGCGACGGTGTCGCCGGCCGCGCTGCGGGTGGCCTACACGAAGGGGCAGGTCAAGGGCGCTCCGGAGATCGATACCGATGGCGAGCTGATGGCCACCGACGAGCCGAGGGTTTTCGAGCACTACGGCCTGGCCTACCAGCCCGGCGCCGGCGGCGAGCGGCGGCTGGCCAGGCGCTAGGGGGTTTCGATGGTCTTGTTCCTGCTGCTCATCATCGCGGCCATCGTGCTGGGGATCATCGGGGTGGCCGTCAAGGGGCTGCTCTACCTGCTGATCATCGGCGTGGTGATCTTCCTGTGCTCCTTCGTACTGCTCGGGGCCCGGTCGCGCCGCCGGCGGCCGGTCCGCTAGTACGCTGCGGGCATGACCGACCACAGCGACGACCAGAACGTTCAGGTCCGGCTCGCTTCCCGGCCCAAGGGGCGGCCGAGCGCGGAGAACTTCACGATCGCCGCGGCGCCGGTTCCGTCCCCTGCGGACGGGCAGGTGCTCATCCGCACCCAGTACCTGTCGCTCGACCCGTACATGCGCGGCCGGATGAGCGATGCCCCGTCCTACGCGCCGCCGACGGAGGTGGGCGCTGTGATGGTCGGCGGCACCGTCGGCGAGGTGGTCGCGTCGCGCGCCGCCGGGCTGTCCCCCGGCGACGTCGTGCTCGCCTATACCGGCTGGCAGAAGTACGGCGTGCAGCGGGCGGGCGCGGTCAGGAAGCTCGATCCCGCCGCCGCGCCGGTCACGACCGCGCTCGGTGTGCTCGGCATGCCGGGGTTCACCGCGTACGCCGGGCTGACCCAGATCGGCAAGCCGCAGCCGGGCGAGACCGTCGTCGTCGCGGCCGCCAGCGGTCCCGTCGGGGCGACGACCGGGCAGCTGGCGAAGATCTTCGGCGCCCGCGCAATCGGCGTCGCCGGCAGCCCGGAGAAGGTGGCCTACCTGAAGGAAATCGGCTTCGACGCGGCGATCGACCACCGCTCCCCCGACTTCAAGGCGCAGCTGGCCGCCGCCGCCCCTGACGGGGTGGACGTGTACTTCGAGAACGTCGGCGCGCACGTGTGGGACGCGGTGTTCCCGCTGCTCAACGACTTCGCGCGGATCCCGGTGTGCGGGCTCATCGGGCACTACAACGCCACCGGGCTGCCCGAGGGACCGGACCGGACCCCGGTGCTGATGTCGGCGATCTTGCGCAAGCGGCTCACGCTGCGCGGATTCATCCAGACGGAGTTCGTCGCGGAGCTGATGGGCGAGTTTCTCGAGCGCGCGAGCGGCTGGGTGCGGGACGGGTCGCTGCGGTACAAGGAAGACATCGTGGACGGGCTCGAGAACGCGCCTAACGCGTTCATCGGCATGCTGGACGGCAGGAACTTCGGCAAGCTCCTGATCCGGGTGAGCTGACCGGGCCCGGCGGCCGCCTTGCCGGATCAGGCGGGCAGGCTCGAGCCGGTCACGACGTGGTCGGCGCCGGTGATGTTGTTGTCGGGGGCGGGCTCGGTGACGTGGTCGTCGGGGTCGGCGTCGGGGTCGGGGTCGGCGACGTGGTAGTCGTCGTCGGAGCCGTGGACGCGTGCGTGGCCGGGGACGTGGTGGGCGGCTGGGTGGTGGGGTGCGATGACACGCTCGGCGACGCCTTCGGGTGCTTGCTAGCGGTCGGCGAGGCGGAGGCTGACGCGCTCGTGGCGGCGGTCGTGGCCGAGGAGACGTCCGCCGCCGGCCGGGACTGGGTCGGCGTGTGCCCGTGCGAGCTGAGGGCGAAAGCCGCCCCGACGCCGCCAAGCACGAGCACGCCGATGATCGCCGCCAGCACCAGCGGCCGCCGCCGGCGACGGGGCGGCGGCTCGTCTGTCCCGGACGGCGGGTCGCCAAGGACGAGCGGCGGCGAACCGTCCGCGGGCGTCGACCAGACCTCGGTGGCCTGATACGGCGGAGCAGCGCCGGAATCGGCCATAGCGGTCTCCGTCGGCCCGAAGCCGGGCACGAGCGGCACGGGCACCGCGGTGGGGGCAGGCGTCCCGTCAACCGAGGTGGGAGCGGGTTGTCCGGGCGGCATGGGCACCGCGGTAGGGGCAGGCGTCCCGTCAACCGAGGTGGGAGCGGGCTGCCCGGGGGGCGGGGTAAAGGAGGGCGGCGCGGCGGCCATGCCGATGACCGAAGCGGGCAGCCAGTTCCCTGTCGGCTGGAGGGCGCCCACCGCGTCGAGCAGGGCGACAGCGGTGGGACGCTGGGCCGGGTCCTTGACCAGGCAGCGCTCGATCAGCGGCCGCACCGCCTCCGGCACCCCGTCAAGGTCCGGCGTCTCGTGAACGACGCGGTACAGCAGCGAGGCCGTCGTCCCGCCGCCGAACGGTCCCTTGCCTGTCGCCGCGAAGGCGAGCACGGTCCCCAGGCTGAAGATGTCGCTTGGCGGCCCGACTTCGGTGCCGATGGCCTGCTCGGGAGACATGAACCCTGGCGATCCGATCGTCAGCCCGGTCTGGGTGAG
>DATBBI010000252.1:0-16009 GCA_036271115.1 Trebonia sp. | reverse complement strand
GCGGCGCAGCCAGGAGATGTGCATGTCAAGCGTCTTGGTGGACGTCCACCACTTGGCGTCCCAGACCTCGCGCATGATCTGCTCCCTGGTGACCACCTTCCCGGCGTCCCGCAGCAGGATCCACAGCAGGTCGAACTCCTTTGTGGTCAGGTCCAGTTCGGTGTCACCGTGCCAGGCGCGGCGCGCCTCGGCGTCGACCCGGACGCCGCGCACGACGCCGGGGGCTTCCGCGGTGCCCCTCCGCAGCAGGGCGCGGACGCGCGCGAGCAGCTCAGCGAGCCGGAACGGCTTGGTCACGTAGTCGTCGGCGCCGGCGTCGAGGCCAACCACGGTGTCCACCTCGTCGGCGCGGGCGGTGAGGATCAGCACAGGCACCGAGTGCCCTTCGGCCCTGACCCGGCGGCACACCTCGAGCCCGTCGAGTTCGGGCAGCCCGATGTCGAGCAGGATGAGGTCGACCCCATCCGACAGCGCACGCTCCAGCGTGGCCGGGCCGTCCTCGGTGACCTCGACCTGGTAGCCCTCGCGGCGCAGCGCGCGGGACAGCGGCTCGGAAATAGAGGTGTCGTCCTCGGCGAGCAACACTCGGGTCATAGGTAAAGCGTAAAGCCACGGTAAAACTCTCGCGTCGGTGAGGCCACACCAGCCCCTCCGCACCCCGCACGAGCCCCTCCGCCACCCGCGCTCGCTCCCCCGCCTCCCGCGCTAGCCCCTCCGCCACCCCGCGCTCGCCCCCCGCCCCCGCGAAGGGGGTCGATGGTCCATCGACCCCCTTCTATGGCGGTTGATGGTCCATCGACCGCCATCCGGGTCGGCACAACGCCACGTCCGCCCGCCACGCCACTTGACGCGACGCCATGCCATGCCACACCCGCCATGCCACGCCACGCCCGCCACGCCACGCCACGCCACGCCACGCCGCGCCACGCCGCGCCACGCGAACGTGGTCGATGTGACATCGTCTACGCAAGAGAGTGGTCGGTGTGACATCGAGCACGTTGAGGCGGGGCGCGGTCAACGCAGCAGGCGGTTGCGATAGGTGAGGGCGAAGTCGCGGAAGGCGGCTACCGGGGCGGGCAGCGGCCGGTCGGCCATCCAGGCGAGGCCCACCGTGCGCGCCGCGCGCGGCGCGGTGATCCGGATCGCGGCCACCTCCGGGTCGGCGTCGATCGCCGCCAGCGCGGGCAGCAGCGCCACGCCGAGGCCGGCCCCGACCAGGCCGCGGCAGGTCGCCGTCTCCTCACCCTCGAAGGCGATCCGCGGCTCGAAGCCCGCCGCGCGGCACAGCTCGTCGGAGATCGTGCGCAGTCCGTGGCCCGGCGGCATGCCGATGAAATCCTCCGCCGCGGCTTCGGCGAGCCGGACGCCGCGCCGCCGGGCGAGGCGGTGCCCGGCCGGGACCACGAGGTCGATGCGCTGCGAGTCGAGCTTGCGCGTGACGATGCCGGGCTCGTCAGGCAGCGGCGCCGTCAGGCACAGGTCGGCCTCGCCCGCCCGCAGCCTGGCGAGCAGTATGTCCGCGCTGCCCTGCACGAGCACGAAACGGACGGCCGGGTGCGTCACCCGGAAGTCGCGCAGCATCCGCGGCACCGCGTCGGTGCCGAGCGTGTGCAGGAACGCGAGCGCCACCCGGCCCCGCGCCGGATCGGTCTCCTCCGCTAGCAGGCGAAGCTGGGCGGCGAGAGTCGTGAGCGTACGTTCCGAATACTCGAAAAGAAGCCGGCCGTGACGGGTCAGCTTGACGGACCGCCCGGGCCGGGAAAACAGCGGAACGCCAAGCTCCGCCTCGAGGCGCGCGATCGAGCGCGACAGCGTGGGCTGCGGGACGCCCAGCTGCTCGGCTGCGCGGGTGAGGTGCTCCTCGCGGGCGACGGCGACGAACTGGCGGAGCCGGGGAACGAGTGCGTCGAGGCCGGCTGCCATGTCCTCGTCATTCATATTTGGATAATAAGCGTGCTTATCATGCATTGGACGTATGAGGAGCCCGCCGCCTAGCGTGGATGCCGTGCTGGACATCACTGCGCGGCGGCCCGCCGGGACCGCCGCCGTCGCGCAGCCGATCCGGCCGAGGCTGCGGCACACAGACCCCGAGATGCGACGGGTCCGGCTCGGGCTGTTCGCGGCGGCTTTCGCCACGTTCGCGCTGCTCTACGCGCCGCAGCCGCTGCTGCCGCAGATTGCCACGACGTTCCGGGTAAGCCCGGCGGCGGCCAGCCTGGCGATATCGGCGGCCACGTTCTCGGTGGCCATCGCGGTCATCCCGATGAGCTCGCTTTCTGAGGTGTTCGGGCGGCGCCGGATCATGACGGTCAGCGCGCTGGCCGCGTCGGTCCTCGGGCTGGCCGCGACGGTGGCGCCCTCGCTGCCCGTGCTGCTAGCGATCCGGGTGCTGCAGGGCCTCGCGCTGGCCGGGGTGCCGGCGGTGGCGATGGCGTACCTGACCGAGGAGGTCGAGCGCGGGTCGCTTGGCCGCGCGATGGGGCTGTACATCGCGGGGAACTCGATCGGCGGGCTCAGCGGCCGGATTGTGGCGGGCGCGCTCGTCGACCACGGCGGCTGGCGGGTCGCGCTCGCCGGCGTCGGCGGGCTCTCGGTGACTTGCGCGGTCGTGTTCGCGCTCGTGCTGCCGCCGTCCGCCTACTTCACGCCGGCGCCGCCGCGGGTCCGCGCGCTGCTCGGCACCCTGCGGCAGAACGTGGCCGACACCAGGCTGCTCCGGCTCTACCTGATCGGGTTCACGCTCGCGGGCTCGCTGGTCACCGTGTACAACTACCTGACGTTCCGGCTGAGCGGGCCGCCGTTCCGGCTGTCGGCCACGGTCATCGGCTTGCTGTTCGTGTCATATCTCGCCGGGACGTACAGCTCGGCGGCCGCCGGGCGGTCAGTGGAGCGGTTCGGGCGCTACCGCGTGCTGAGCTGCGGGGTGCTGGTCACCGCGGTCGGCGTACTGATCACGCTGTCCGGCTCGCTGGCCCTGATCGTGGCCGGGCTCCTCGCGCTGTCCGGCGGGTTCTTCGCGGGGCACTCGGTCGCCAGCACCTGGGTCGGCGGGCTGGTGCGGGTGGCGCCCGCGCAGGCCGCCGCCCTGTACACGTGCTCGTTCTATATCGGCAGCAGCGTCGCCGGGTCCGTCGGCGGCCTGTTCTACGGCCACGGCGGATGGCCGATGACGGTGGCGTTCGTCCTTGTGCTGCTCACCGTCGCGCTCGCCAGCGCGACGTCGATCCGGCGGACCGCGTAACGTCAGGCCGGGATCGTGCGGGTGCGCGGGCCGGCCCGCAGCACCTGCGACGGCAGCGTGTGGCCGACCGCGCGCTCGGCCTCGGCGGCGGCCTCGATCATCGCCTCGAGGTCGACGCCGGTGTCGATGCCCATGTCCTCGACCATGTGCACCAGTTCCTCGGTAGCGATGTTGCCGGTGGCGCCCGGGGCGTAGGGGCAGCCGCCGAGCCCTCCCACCGAGGCGTCGAAGTCCGCCACGCCCAGCTCGAGCGCGGCGAGCACATTGGCGAGCCCGGTGCCTCGGGTGTTGTGGAAGTGCAGGTTCAGCGACGTGTCGGGATTCGCGCCGCGGAACGCGCCTACCAGCGCGCGCACCCGGGTCGGCGTCGCCATCCCCGTCGTGTCGCCGAACGACGCCGAGTCCGCCCCGTCGCGGACGGCTCTGGACGCGACCTTGACGACGCGATCGACGGGCACGTCGCCCTCGTACGGGCAGCCCCACGCGGTGGAGACGATCACCTGGACGGTCGCGTCGCGCCGGTGCGCCATGTCGATGATCGCCGCGATCTCGTCCAGCGACTCGCCCGTGGTCCTGTTCACGTTCTTCAGGTTGTGGGTCTCCGAGGCCGAGACGACGACCTCCAGCTCCCTGACCCCGGCGTCCAGCGCGCGGACGGCGCCGCGCAGGTTCGGCACGAGCGCGGAGTAGCGCACGTTCGGCGACCTCTTGATGCGCGACCACACCTCGTCCGCGTCCGCCATCTGCGGAATCGCCGACGGCCTGACGAACGACACCGCCTCGATCCGTGTCACCCCGGTCCGTGACAGCGTGTCCACCAGGGCCACCTTGGCGTCCGTGGGGATCGGATCCTCGTTCTGCAGGCCGTCGCGCGGGCCGACCTCACGCAGCGAGATCTTCGCCGGAAGTTCCCAACTCACGATTCCAGGCTAATCTGCCGCCGTCGCGGCCGCGCCACCCGGCTGCGCTTGCGGGGCTTGCTCGCCTGGTTTGCTCGCTTGGTTACTCGCCCGGCCAGCGGGGTGCGCGCTTTTCAGCGAACGCCGCGATGCCCTCCCGCCGGTCGGCGGACAAGGCCGCGGTGCGCCAGGCGGCGTCCTCGATGTCGAGCGCCGGGTCCAGCGGGACGCCCCAGCCGTTGCGCAGCGCCCGCTTCGCGGCCCTGACCGCTACCGGCGAGTTCTTCGCGATCGTCGCGGCCACCTCGATGGCCGTGGCCCTCGCCTCGCCGGCCGGCACGCGGCGGGCGACGAGCCCGATGCTTTGTGCCTCGTCGATGGCGACGCGGCGGCCGGTGAGGATGAGGTCGGCGGCCAGCCCGGTGCCCAGCCTCCTGAGCGCCAGCTGCGTCCCGCCGCCGCCGGGTACCAGGCCGACGGTGACCTCGGGCAGCCCGAACACCGCGTTCTCGTCCGCAACGATGATGTCGCAGCTCATCGCGAACTCGCAGCCGCCGCCGAGCGCGTAGCCGTGCACGGCGGCCACCGTGGGTTGGGGCAGGTCTCGCATCCCGCCGAACGCCGCGCGGAACACCTCACGCTGCCGCAGGAGCTGCGCGTCGGTCATGGCGTTGCGTTCCTTGAGGTCCGCACCCGCGCAGAACGCCTTCGTCCCCGCTGCGCTGAGCACGACCGCCCTGACGCGCTGGTCGCCGCCGAGGTCCGCGCACGCGGCGGCGATGGACTCGGCCATCGCGGTGTTCAGCGCGTTGAGCGCGTCTGGGCGGTCAAGCACGATCTCCGCGACGTGGTCAACGCCAGCGTCCTTGCGCACGGTGATGCCGTCATAGTCCACAGCGCTGAAGGCTAGTCCATGGCCGCCGTCGTCACGGGCCCGCGGCGCGCGAGTCGTCCCGGTCGGCGCGGGCCCGCTCGTCCTCGACGAGCTGGAACAGCGTTGCCTGGACGCGTTCCGCGTTCGGGATCTCATTGAGCGTTAGCTGGCCATGCTCGCCTGCCGACTCCACGACCAGCGTGCCGCTGCCGAGCAGCCGGTCCAGCGGCCCCTTGCGGAACGAGACGTCGGTAATCCGCGACAGCGGGATATCCCGGCCGTTGCGCGCGATGATCCCGTCCCGCAGCCGCAGCCGCCTGGTGGTCAGCTCATATACGGTCGTACGCCACCTGAGCAGCGGAATCGTCAGCCACCACATAAGCAGCACAATGGCCAGGACCGCCAGCGCCAGCCGTTCGCCGTCGGCCGCCCCGCTGGCCGGGATGAGCACCTCTCCGATGAGCAGCACGGCCACCACGACGAACGTCAGGAGGATGGGCCGCACCAGCGTCTTCCAGTGCGGGTGCAGGATGGCAACGACTTCTTCGCCTGTCGCCAGCGAGCGGTCAAATCCCATACGAGACATCGTAGGACCACGGGGACGCCCCCAACCCATGGCGAAACAAGGCCCGGCGCACGGCATGATCGAATTACTGTGCGGGATTTGGCCACGAAATCCGGCGTAATTCCCGCACGATCTTCCAGAATGGCGGCATGATCGCGCGGATTTGGCGCGGGTGGGCGCCATCGGGACAGGCCGACGATTACCAGCGGCACTACGAGACTGAGGTCAGCGAGCACCTGACGGCGGTTAACGGGTTCCGCGGCGCTCAGCTGCTGCGCAGGGACGAGGGCGGTGAGGTCGCCTTCACCTCCATTACCTGGTTCGCGGACCTGGACGCGGTTCGCGGGTTCGCCGGGGACGACTACGAGCGGGCCGTGGTCGAGGACGCCGCCCGGGCGGCGCTCAGCCGCTGGGACGAGAGGGTCTCGCACCACGAGGTCGCGGTGCGAGTGGCGTAACAGCCTGCTCAGCCGGCCGCTGGTGCGATTCCGAGCTGGGTGAGCAGGTCCACCTGGTCGAAGAACAGGTGGAAGCTGGTGATCTTGCCGTCATCGAACTCGTAGACGCCGCTGTAGCGCCCGTCGACGTGCCGGCCGGTCGGGGCAAGATCCCCGGCTGGACCGCGCAGCATGCCGGTGTGCGTGCCGGTGAAGCGACCCTCGAGCACGCCGCCCCGGTCGTCGGCGTGGATCGTGGTCGTCTCGATCCGGTTGTCAGGGAACGCCTCGTGCCAGGTGGACCACACCAACTCTGCGGCCTCACGACCGGTCAGGTGCATGCCGCCAGGGGCCTCGAAGTCGAGCCGGTGCAGGTCCTGGCAGCCCATCCAGCCCTCACGGTCACCGGCGTTCCACAGTTCGGTCTCCCGCTCGATGAGGCTGCGGGTATCCCCGTCGCGTACCGAGGAGAACACGAGCTGGTACTCCTCCACGCCGCGGATCTGCACGTGCGCGGCCGCGGCGGCGTCGGTGCGCAGCCGCGCGGTGGCCGCGCGGCTCGCGGCGAGGGCGTCGTGATCCTCCCACGCGGTGATGACCATGCACCGGCCACTGGTCCGGTCGGTCATCAGTTGCGCGCTGCACAGGCCGTTCATGTCCATGAGGGCCGGGACGCCGGTCGTGCGGAATTCCTCGATGAACGAGTCGATGTTCGCCGGCGCGCAGTCGGCCCGGACGATGCGCACCCCGGCGCCCTCCGACGGCCGGGAGCGGCGGACGAAGACCGGCACATCGTAGTGCTCGACCGTGGCGCTCGCTCGCAGCCGCTCCGCGACCTCCTTGCGGGAGACTTGGACGGCCTGCTCGCTCGCGGTCATCGCGTCGGGGCTGTCCCAGTAGGACGCGACGATGCAGACCCCGGTATCCCCATTGATCAGGCAGGCAAGGCCCCGGTTGCCGTGCTGCCCCTCGACATGCGGGCGGACCGTTCCCTCCAGGTACCTGGTCGCCTCGCTGAGTTGTGCCGGATCTCCGGCAAGCATGTTCATCCGCGCGTACATGAGCTGCCCCCTCGGCAGGACGTCATTGTCGTGCCACGGCCTACGCCTGGCCCCTTGAGTCAAGCACCGGGCCGCGCGGGTGGAAAGACGGAGAAACATCGAACATCGCCATACATTGACCGAACGTTTTCCCTGGTCACGCATTAGATTCCGATTCAAGCAACCTAATTCACCTGACGTGAATCACGTCGCCTGCCGAGACCGCCACCGGCCGGGCGCCGGAATCCGGCGCCACCAACAGCCGCCCGTCGGCGTCGATGTCTTCCGCCACGCCGGACAAGATCCGGTCGCCGGGAAGCTCGACCCGGACGGAACGGCCGAGGGTCGCGCACAGAGCGCGGTAGTCGGCCAGCAGGCCTGCGCGGGATGAAGGGTCGTCCCTGAAGGCCGTGTACCGGCGTTCCAGCTCGCGCAGTATTCCGGCCAGCAACGCCTCGCGGGACACGGCAGCGCCCTCAAGCAGCAGCGACGTCGCGGGCAGGCCGCTCGGCGACACGGGGAGCGCGTCAGCGGGCGTGGCCACGTTCAGCCCGATGCCGATCACCACGGCGTCGCCCGACTGCTCCGCCAGGATGCCGGCCAGCTTCCGCGACCCGACGAGCACGTCGTTCGGCCACTTCAAGACGGCAGCCACACCAGAGACGTCCCGCACCGCACTGGCGACAGCAACCCCGGTCAGCAGCGGCAGCCAGCCCCGCCGCGAGGCCGGCACAGCGACAGGGCGCAGCAGCACAGAGAACGTCAGCGACGCGCCGGGCGCGGAGACCCAGGACCGGCCCATCCGGCCACGCCCCGCGACCTGCGACTCGGCGACGAGGACCTGGCCCTCGGCGCCACCGCGCCGGAGCAGGTCCGCGTTGGTGGAGCCGGTAACGGCCACGACCTCGAGCGACGTCCACAGGCCGCCGGCGCCGAGCCCGGCGTCGCCGGAACCCTGGCCGGCCAGGGCCGCGCGCACCGCGTCGGCGTCCAGCGGCGCCGCCGACTTTGAAGCCGCGCCCATCAGTCGCCGATGGCGATGCGGACCCGCCGGAAGCCCTTGCCCTTGTTCTCGACCTTCACGACCGAGATGCGGCCGACCTGGGACGTCGATGCGACGTGGATGCCGCCGTCGGCCTGCTGGTCAAGCCCGACGATGTCCACGATCCGCACGTCCTTGACGTCGTCAGGCACCAGGTTGGTCGCGGTCCTGATGATGTCCGGGATCTCGAACGCCTCGGCCCGCGGCAGCGTACGCACGACGATCTGCCGGTCGAGGCGCAGCTCGGCGTTGCACGCGTCCTCGACGGCCTCCTTGAAGCCCGGCGGCACGGTCTCCATGTTGAAGTCCATCCGCGCCGTCAGCGGCTCCATGTTCCCGCCTGTGACCAGCGCGCCGAAGTCGCGGAACACCACCCCGCACAGCACGTGCAGCCCGGAGTGCGTCCGCATCAGCGACGTCCGCCGCTCGTCCTCGACCGCGCCGCGCACCGTGGTGCCTGCGGCGGGCAGCGGGTCGCCGTCCAGCGGCACGAGGTACACGTCGTCCGAGCTCTTGCGCGCGTCCACGATCCGGGTCTGCACGCCGCCCCACAGCAGCACGCCGTGGTCCGGCGGCTGGCCGCCGCCGCCCGGATAGAAGGCCGAGCGGTCAAGCACGATCCCGTCCGGGCCGGCGGCCAGCACTACGGCGTCCCACTCGCGCAGGGTCTGATCATTTAGGTCAAGCCGGTGTGTCCTGCTCACGCCCCGCAGCCTACTGCCGCGCGACCGCCAGCGCGTGCCGCGCCGTCACCCGCACGTACGCCAGCGAGAGGAACGCGCCGAGCAGCCCGAGCACCGCGAGCGCGACCGACGTGGCCAGGTAGGCGTTCGCCGACGAGATCGCGAAGGCGGCGGAGCCGCCCAGCGACCCAGGCAGCCGTCCGGCCAGGTTCAGGTACAGCGTGCCGAACGTCGCCACGCCGGTCACGATCCCGAGCTGGTTCACGGTCACGACGACCCCGCTGGCGTCGGCCGCGATCGCCACCGGCACCCGGGACAGCACCCGCGTCATCAGCGGACTGAACGCGGCCGCCATGCCGGCCCCGGCCACCGCTGACGCGGCGTACACCCAGAAGCTGGTCCCGTCATCGCCAGACCGGAACAGCAGGCCCAGCCAGAGCAACCCGAGCCCGTTCACGACGAACCCGGCGGCCGGCAGCACCGCGTGGTACCGCGAGGGAAGCCGCTGCCAGTTGAGGCTGACCAGCGCGAACGCCACCGCGGCCGGCGCGAAGGTGAGCCCCGCCCGCAGCGCCGACTCACCGAGCCCGTCCTGCAGCTCCAGCGCGAACCCGAACAGCCAGCCGCCGAACACCATCATCGCCGCGAACAGCCCGCCGATCCCGGCTAGCACGCCGGGCAGGCCGAGCAGGGCACGCGGCAGGATCGGCTGCCCGCCGCCTGCGGCGACCCGGTGCTCGACGAAGCCGAGCACAACGAACCCGAGAAGAGACGCCAGCAGCAGCGCCCACCCCCACGCAGGCCAGCCAAGCGGCTGACCGAGCACCAGTGGCAGCACGAACGCGAGCACGGCCGGGGTCAGCACCAGCAGACCGGGCAGGTCGAGCCGTCGCCCGGTCATGTCCCGCGCGCCGGGCAGCATCCCCGTGCACAGCAGCACCGCGACCCCGATGGGCACGTTCACCAGGAAGACCGACCGCCACGTGAGGCCGAACACGTCCGCGCTGATCAGCAGCCCGCCGACCACCTGGCCGAGCACCGCACCACCGGAGATCACCGTCGCGTACAGGCTCATCGCCCGCGCCCGCGGGCCGGGCGCCTGGTACGTCCGCTGCAGCAGGCTGAGCACCTGCGGGATCATCACAGCGGCGCCGACCCCTTGCGCGAAGCGCAGCCCCACCAGCACGCCGGCCGTCGGCGCGAGTCCGCAGCCAAGCGACGCCAGCGTGAACAGCAGCACTCCCGCGCGGAACACTCGGCGGTGCCCGAGGATGTCGCCGAGCCGCGCGCCGGTGATGAGCAGCACCGCGTACGCGATCGTGTACCCGGCGACGATCAGCTGCAACAGGGCCCCGGACGCGTGCAGGTCGGCATGCATCGACGGGATCGCGACGTTGACAATGTTCGTGTCGAGCACCGCCATCAACTGCCCGGTCAGCACGACCGCTAGGACGAGGCTGGGTCGCGGCCCGGTCCCGGCCGGCGCCCGGCGCCCGGCGCGCAGCGGAAGGCGTTCGATGAGTTCTGTCATGTCACCTAGTCTGGCTGGCAACTTATTCTGGTACCAAGAGCCTGCTTATCCTGGTACTAGCACCACCTGGTACGACCTGTAGACGTGCGAGAGGATGGTCACGTGAGCACCGCGAACGGAACCGCGACCCGACGCACCGAGCTGGCCGCCTTCCTGCGCACTCGCCGGGAGCGGATCAGCCCGGAGGACGTAGGCCTGCCGCCGGGCACCCGCCGCCGCACCGCTGGCCTGCGGCGCGAGGAGCTAGCCCAGCTCGCCGGCGTCGGCGTCACCTGGTACACGTGGCTGGAGCAGGGCCGCCCGATCAACGCCAGCGTCCAGGTCCTCGACTCGATCGCGCGTACGCTGCGCCTCGACACGACCGAGCGCGCGCACCTGTTCCGCCTCGCCGACGTCCCCGGCACGGCCACGGTCCCTGGCTGCGACGACTGCCCGCTGCCTGATGAGATCCAGCAGATCCTCGACGCGCTCCCGATCCCCGCCTGCGTGGTAACCGAACGGTTCGACCTGCTGGCCTGGAACGCGGTGTACGCCGCGATCTTCCCGGGAGTGACTTCAGCTCCAGCTGACGAGCGCAACACTTTGCTGTCCGCCTTCACCGCCACCCCGTGCTGCGCTCCCTGGGACAATCACGGCCTGGCCTGCACGACCATGGTCGGGCAGCTACGCGCCGCCTACAGCAAGCACCTTGGCGACCCGGCCTGGACGCATTTCATCCGCCGCCTCGAGGCGGATAGCCTCTCGTTCGCCGAAGCCTGGGCCGCGCACGACGTCGCCCAGCCGACCGGCCTGGTGAAGAACCTCCGCCACCCGGGCGTCGGCCCCGTCACCGTGACGTCCACCAGCTTCGCTGTCCAGGCCGTGCCCGGCGCCCGGATGACCGTCTACACCCCGGCCGATGAGCAGAGTAAGAAGGCAATTGCCCGGCTGGCCGCGGGCGAAGAGCTGACCGCCCGCTTCCCCTGCTGGTCCGACCATCATCCAGAACGTAAGGTGCCGGCTCTCACCGGCTGACTTCTCCTCCGGCGCCCAGGCCAGCGAACGTAGTCGATGGGACATCGACCACGTATCAGCGGCTCCCCGCCCACGCCGCGAACGTAGTCGATGGGACATCGACCACGTATCAGCGGCCACCTGCCGCCGCCACGAACGTGCTCGATGTGACATCGTCCACGCTCTTTGGTGGTCGATGGGACATCGACGACGTTTGGGTGGGGGGCCCGGCCGCGAAGGGGGTCGGTGGCCCATCGACCCCCTTCTATGGCGGTGGATGGACCATCGACCGCCATCAAGGCCCAGTGGCTGGCGACCGGGGAGGGGCGGCTGAGGCGGAGCGGGCGCTTGGGGCGGGCGTGGCTGGCGACCTGGGGCGGGAGGCGGCGCGGCTGGGCAAGCGGCGGGCCAGTGGCTGGCACCGGGCTGGGTGACGGGTCGGGGCGGGGAGCTGGCACTGGCAGCGGAGCGGGCGCTTGGGGCGGGCGTGGGCTGGCGCCGGGTCCGGGCGCGGGGCCGGAGCGGCCCCGCGGCGGCGCGGATCGGGACCTTGGGCGGCCGTGGCTGGCGACCGGGGCCGGAGCGGCCCCGGAGTGGCCCCCGGTCGCGACGGGTCAGCCGGTGTTCTGGAGGCCGGCGGCGATGCCGCTGACTGTGAGGAGGAGCAGGCGCTCGTTGGAGCCGGCGTCCTCGGGGGCCTGGTCCGCGCGCAGCGCGGACAGGGCGCGGAGCTGGAGATACGAGAGCGCGTCCACGTACGGGTCGCGCAGCACGATCGCGCGGGACAGCACCCGCCGGTCGGCCAGCAGCCGGTCGTGGCCGGTGACGGCCAGCACCAGCCGCCTTGTCAGGTCGTACTCGGCGAGCACCCGGCCGGTCAGGTCCTGACGGCCGCCGAAGGCGAGGTACCTGGCGGCGATCGCGCGATCGGTCTTCGCGAGGCTCATCTCGGCGTTGTCCAGCAGCGTGGCCAGCAGCGGCCACGCGCTGTAGGCGCGGCGCAGCGCCGTCAGGCCCTCGATCGGCAGGCCCTCGTCGGAGTCGCCCGCGGCGACGCCTGACCACGCCGCGGCGGCCAGGCCGCTGCCAAGGCCGTACCAGCCGGGCAGGTTCAGCCTCGTCTGCGCCCAGGCGAACACCCACGGGATGGCCCGCAAGTCCTCGAGGCCGAGCGGTCCGCCGCCAAGTCCGCGGCGCGACGGCCGGGAGCCGATCCGCAGCCCGGAGATCTCCTCCAGCGGGCTGACCCGGGCGAACCACTCCGCGAACCCCTCGGCCTCCACCAGCGCGCGGAACGCGCGCCGCGCCGCGTCGTCGATCTCGGTAGCCAGCGCGCGGAACGTGTTCGCGGCCGTCCCGTTCCGTGTCGCCACCGACGGCGAGGAGGCGAGCAGCACCGCCGAGGTGACTTGCTCGAGGTGGCGCAGGCCGATGGCTGGCCTGCCGTACCTGGCGAAGATCACCTCGCCCTGCTCGGTCACCTTGAACCGGCCGTCCACGGAGCCCGGCGCCTGCGCGAGCACCGCGCGGCCCGCGGGGCCGCCGCCGCGGCCGAGCGCGCCGCCCCGGCCGTGGAACAGCGTCAGCCGCACGTCGTGCTCGGCCGCCCACGCCGCCATCGCCGACTGCGCGTCGAACAGCCGCAGCGTCGCCGAAGCCGGGCCGAGTTCCTTGGCCGAGTCGGAGTAGCCGAGCATCACCTCGAGATGGCGCCCGTTAACCGCCAGCCGGGCGGCCACCGCGGGCAGCGCGAGCATCCCGGTGAGCACGGACGGCGCCCGCGCCAGGTCGTCGCCACTCTCGAACAACGGCACCACGTCGAGCACCGGGCCGTCCCCGTCGGGGAACGCGTACTCTGCCAGCTCGTAGACGGCCGCGACGTCGGCCGCCGAGGTGGTGAACGAGATGATGTACCGGCGGCAGGCCGCCACCCCGAACCGGCGCTGGATCCACCCGATGACCCGGATCGTGTCCAGCACCTCGACGGTCATCGGGGAGAGCTGAGCGGGCGGCTGGTCGGGGGAAGTAGCCGTTGACGCCCGCAGCTCCGCCAGCGCCTTCGCGTGCACCCGGGAGTGCTGCCTGACCTCAAGCTCGGCCAGATGGAACCCGAACGTCTCCGCCTGCCAGACCAGGTGCTGCAGCTCCCCGTAGGCCTGCCGGGTCGCGCCGGCCGCTGCCAGCGACGACTGGACCAGGCGCAGGTCGGCGAGGAATTCGGCCGGCCCGCCATAGCCGAGGTCGGCGTCCCGCGAGCGCGTCGCGGCGAGGCGCTCGGCCGCGTACAACAGGTAGACGCGGTAAGGCTCCTGCGGCGACCTGGCGGTGATCTCCGCTAGCAGCTGCGGGTGCGCGGCGGACGCCGCGGCCAGCGCGCGGCGCAGTTCTGCCGACGGCGGCGCGGAGCCGTCGGTCACGGTCAGCGCCCGGCCGATCCTGCTGGTGGCGGCCTCCAGCGCGCGCAGCGCGTGATCGGCCTGGATAAGCGCGGCCTCCCTGGTCACGGCCGCGGTGACCGTCGGGTTGCCGTCCCGGTCGGCGCCCACCCAGCTGCCGAACCGCAGGAACGCGGGCACCGGCGGCGCGGCCCGGCCGCTGTCCTGGCCGAGCAGCACATGGTCCATCGCCCGGTACACGGCGGGCACCAGCCGGAACAGCGTCTCGTCGAACGCGGTCATCACCGTGCGAACCTCGTCGGCGGGCGTCATCCCGGCCACCCGCAGCTGCGCGGTCCGCCACAGCAGGTCGACCTCCTCGTGCAGCCGCCGCCGCACCTCCGCCTGCTGCCCCGCGCCGGACTGCGGGTCGTCGATCTCGGTGAGCAGCCCGCTCAGCCGACGCAGCGACGCCACCACCGCGCGGCGGCGCGCCTCCGTCGGGTGCGCGGTGAATACCGGGTGCACCCGCAGCCCGGCCAGCAGGTCATGCACGTGGCCGAGGCCCTGCTCCGCGGTGATCCGGGCGACCGCGTCCGCGAGCGACTCGCGCGGCGGGCTGTCCCCTGAATCGCGCTCCCGCAGCGTCCGCACGCGCTGCTGCTCTTCGGCCAGGTTGGCCAGGTGGAAGTAGACGGTGAAGGCGCGGGCCACCTGCTCGGCGCGCTGCCCGGACCAGGAGGCGACGAGCGCCGCGATGGCGTCGCCGGAGGCGGCCGCCTCCGGCGACGCCAGGTCAGGTACCCGGCGGGCCTCGATCACCGCTCGGCGCAGCCGCTCCACGTCCGCGAGCAGATCGGGCCCGTCGGACTCGGTGATGACTTCGCCGAGGATGTCGCCGAGCAGCCGGACGTCCCGCCGCATCGTCTCGGGCAGCTCCGCCGAATCACGTTCCCTGTCCACGCTCACGCTGCTCACGAGACCGACTCTAACCACCGGCGGGTGAACGCAATCATCCGGCGCCATTACGCTTTTCCTCATGACGGCAGCTGAGACGACTGACGGTGCGGCGCCCGAGGCACCAGACCCGCACACCACGGCGGGGAAGCTCGCCGATCTGGAGCGCCGCAGGTACGAAGCGGTCCACGCCGGCTCGCGGGCGGCCGTCGAGAAACAGCACGCGCGCGGCAAGCTGACCGCCCGCGAGCGGATCGACCTGCTGCTCGACCCCGGCTCGTTCACCGAGTTCGACGGGCTGGCCAGGCACCGCGCCCATGACTTCGGCATCGCGCGGAACCGGCCCTACGGCGACGGGGTGGTCACCGGTACCGGCACGGTGGACGGCCGGCCGGTCGCCGTGTTCAGCCAGGACTTCACCGTGTTCGGCGGCAGCCTCGGCGAGGTCTACGGCGAGAAGATCGTCAAGGTGATGGACCACGCGATGAAGACCGGCTGCCCGATCGTTGGCATCAACGACGGAGGCGGCGCCCGGATCCAGGAAGGCGTGGTGGCGCTCGGGCTGTTCGCGGAGATCTTCTTCCGCAACACCCGGGCATCCGGCGTGATCCCGCAGATCAGCCTCATCATGGGGCCGGCCGCGGGCGGGGCGGTGTACTCCCCGGCGATCACCGACTTCACGCTGATGGTCGAGGGCACCAGCCACATGTTCATCACCGGCCCGGACGTCATCAAGACCGTGACGGGCGAGGACGTGACCTTCGAGGAGCTCGGCGGGGCGCACACCCACGCGGCCAAGTCCGGCGTCGCGCACTACCAGGCGGAAGACGAGGAGGACTGCATCGCCTTCGCCAGGGACCTGCTGTCCTACCTGCCGTCCAACAACCTCGATGAGCCGCCGCTGGTCCCCGTCACGCCGGACTACGAGATCAGCGCGGACGACGAGGAACTCGACACCCTCATCCCTGACTCGCCGAACCAGCCGTACGATATTCACCGTGTCATCGAGACCGTCCTCGACGAAGACACGTTCCTGGAGATCCACGCCGCCTTCGCGCCGAACATCGTGGTCGGCTTCGGCCGGGTCGCCGGCGCGCCAGTCGGCGTGGTCGCCAACCAGCCGATGCACTTCGCCGGCTGTCTGGACATCGACGCCTCGGAGAAGGCGGCGCGGTTCGTGCGGACCTGCGACGCGTTCTCCATCCCCATCCTCACGTTCGTCGACGTCCCTGGCTTCCTGCCCGGCGTCACCCAGGAGTGGGGCGGCATCATCAGGCGCGGCGCCAAGCTGCTGTACGCGTACGCCGAGGCCACCGTCCCCAAGGTCACGGTGATCACCCGCAAGGCCTACGGCGGCGCCTACGACGTCATG
>DATBBI010000251.1:0-5095 GCA_036271115.1 Trebonia sp. | reverse complement strand
GACCGACCGGATCGAGGCGGAAGCGGAGCAGGTCTTCGCCAAGATCCGCGGCATGTCGCCCGACGGGTCGATGACCGGCGGCATCCTGCGCGGCATCGAGAACGGCTGGTTCACCGGCGAGATCGCCGACGCCGCGTTCGAGTACCAGCAGAAGCTGGAGAAGGGGGAGAAGCACGTCGTCGGCGTCACCAGCCACACCGCGACCGTCGGCGGCGAGCTGGAGATCCTGCGGATCAGCCCCGATGTCGAGCGTGCCCAAGTCAGGGAGCTGGCCGCCCGCCGCGCCACGCGCGACCAGGCGGCCGTCGACCGCGCCCTGGCCGCGATGGCCGCCGCTGCCCGCACCGACGCCAACCTCGTGCCCCCGATGCTCGAGGCTGCCCGCGCGGAGGCCACGCTAGGCGAGATATGCGGCGCGCTGCGCGCCGAGTGGGGCAGCTACTCAGAACCCGCGGCCTTTTAGGATTTTTCTGAACGGGCCCGTGGCGTCTCCCCGCTGTCCCGCTCAACCGGACCCGCGCGAACGTGCACGCGCTCGCCCTGCGGGCCGAACAGGCTGAGCATCTCGACGGCCTCAGGCCCGGCGGCGCCGAACCAGTGCGGCACCCGGGTGTCGAACTCGGCGGCCTCGCCCTGGGTCAGCACCACGTCGTGCTCGGCAAGTACCAGCCGGAGCCTGCCGTCGAGCACGTACAGCCATTCGTAACCCTCGTGGCTGCGCAGGTCGGGCACCCGCCTGCTGCTGCCGGCCGGAATGACCAGCTTGTAGGCCTGCAGGCCGACGGGCTTGCGATTCAGCGGGTAGTAGGTCATCCCGTGCCGCCGGAAGGAACTCGGCCGTACCCGGGGGTCAGCCACCGGCGCCGTCACAATCTGGTCCAGGCTGGCCTGGTAGGCGCGGGCGAGCGGGAGCAGCAGCTCCAGGGTGGCCCGCCGCTGTCCCGACTCCAGCCGGGACAGCGTGCTGACCGAGATGCCCGTCACGGCCGACACCTCGGCCAGGCTCGTGCCGCGGTCCTGGCGCAGCGACCGCAGCCGGGGCCCGACGGTGGCGAGCGCCTGGTCTGTCTCGTCGGTCATCCGGTCATTTTGCCATATCGGCAACCTAGTTTGCCAATCTTCGCCCGGCCGGGCATCATGGCGGCGACGCTAAGGAGGAACTGCGGTGAGCGGTCACGACCACGGTCCCGAAATGTTTGACGCGGCGTTCTGGGACGCCAGGTACAGCTCGGCGCACTCGCTGTGGAGCGGAAACCCCAACCGCCAGCTGGTTACCGAGGCTGCCGGCCTCGAACCGGGAACGGCGCTGGACGCCGGCGCCGGAGAGGGCGCTGACGCCATCTGGCTAGCGGAGCGCGGCTGGCAGGTCACGGCCGTGGACGTCTCGGGCGTGGCGCTCGGCCGGGCGGCCGAGCACGCCGCCAAGGCCGGCGACGAGGTCGCGGCGCGCATCCGCTGGCAGCGCGAGGACCTGCGCGAGTGGATCCCGCCCGAGCGCGCTTACGACCTGGTGACGTCGCAGTACCTGCACCTGCCGGGAGCGCTGCGGCGCACCTTCTTCGCCGGGCTGGCCGCTGCCGTCCGCGACGGCGGCACGCTGCTGATCGTCGGTCACCATCCGATGGACCTGGACACCACGCTGCAGCGGCCGAACCATCCCGAGCTCATGTTCACCGGTGATGAGCTCGCCCGCGATCTCGGCGGGGACGGCTGGGAGATCGTCACGAACGTCGCTGCGGAACGGGAGGCGACCGACCCGGACGGCCGGCCTGTCACGGCTCACGACACCGTCTTCCGCGCTCGCCGCGTCTGACCGCGCGTCAAGAGGGGCTGTCGACCGGGAGCCCGGCCTCTCGCGCGGCCTCGAGCAGCGGCTTGTCGTAGGCGACGAACGACACCAGGTCGCGCCGGATCGCCAGCGCGGAGGCGAGGTGGATCGCCCCGGCGGTGCCGAGCCCGGCGGGCGGCAGGGTCGCCGCGGTTTCCAGTAGGTCGTTGCTGAGCGCCACCCGGCCGATCCGCCGGATGATCCGCTGGCCGCGGGGGAGCGCGCCGGGCTCGGCGAGCCAGATGGCCCGCAGCACCTCGGTCCTGTGCAGGGCGCTGGACACCAGGGACTGGTCCGCGCGCTCCGCCAGCCAGCTGGCGAGCGCCTGCGACTCGGGCTCGGTCAGCGCGAGCTTCACGAGCGCGGAGGAATCGAGGTAGATCACGGCTGTGCCTCGCCCTCGGCCACGCGCGCCTGGCGCAGCCGTTCGCTCGCGCTGGGCCGGGTGCCCCGCCCGGGCGACACCGGGTACGGGTCGACGTCAAGCACGCTCCCCGCCTCTTCGGCACGCTCGACGACGCCGGCCGCGATCCACCGCTCGAGCGGGCTGTCCGGCTGGCGCACCGGGATCATCTGTGCCACCAGGCGGCCGCGGTTGGTGATGTCAACCGTGTACCCCTTCTCCACGAGGTCGACGTAGACGCTCGCGTGCTGGCGCAGCTCCCTGATGCCGATCCGCCGCGGCACGGTCGTGGACGCGTGGTGGACGGGATCTCCGGAGTAGCCCAGGTCCGGGTTCAGCGGCTTGCCCCGGCGCCGGTCGCCTTTCTGTGGCATGAAACGACTGTAGCACACGACATGCTACACTCGGTGCAGGCGCGCTCCGGCGTGTCGCGCGGGAATGCGCCGGGCGCCGATGTCGCTGACGCCTAGTGCACAGTGCGCACTGAATATGGGGCAGGATAGAAGTTATGCAGCAGCCGCGGGATTTCTCCCTCTACGGCGCCGTTGACCTCGGTGCGCGGCAGGCCGCCGCGCAGCGCAGGGAGCAGGCGGCGAGGGCCGCCGAGACCGGCGAGTCAGGCAACGGCGAGGCGTCGGCGTTCGTGTTCGACGTCACCGAAGAAACTTTCAACACCGACGTGGCGGCCAGGTCCCGCACCACGCCGGTCATCGTCGACCTGTGGGCCGACTGGTGCGGGCCGTGCAAGCAGCTCAGTCCGGTGCTCGAGAAGCTCGCCAACGAGGCGGCAGGCGCCTGGGTGCTCGCCAAGATCGACGTGGACGCGAACCCGCGGCTCGCCCAGGCGTTCCAGGCGCAGTCCATCCCCATGGTCGTCGCGATCGTCGGCGGCCAGATGGTGGACGCGTTCCTCGGCGCGATGCCCGAGTCCCAGGTGAGGCAGTGGCTGACTCAGGTGCTTGCGGTGGCCGACCAGATCGGCGCCGGGGCCCCGGGAGCGGGCGGCGTTCCTGGCGCTGACGGCACGGACGACCTGGCGGGCGTGGACGACCTGCCGCCCGCCTACGCCGAGGCGCAGGCCGCGATGGAAAGCGGCGACATGGACACCGCGACGAGCGTCATCGAGAAGGCGCTCGCCGAGACCCCCGGCGACCCGCTGCTGAAGAGCTGGCTCGCGCAGGCGAACCTGATCAAGCGGGTCGGCGGCTACGACCAGGCCGCGGCGCGGCGCGACGCCGCCGCGAGCCCGTCCGACGTCGACGCGCAACTGCGGGTCGCCGACATCGAGCTGGCCAGCGGCCGGACCGAAGAGGCCTTCGACCGGCTGCTCGGCGTCATACGGCGCACGTCGGGCGACGAGCGCAACAAGGCGCGCGTGCAGCTGCTGAGCCTCTTCGACATCTTCCCGCCGGACGACCCGCAGGTGAAGCGGGCCCGCAGCCAGCTAACAGCGCTGCTTTTCTAGTTAGCGCTTCGCCGCCGGGTCCTCGGCCAGCTGCTCGAGGGCGGGGAGCGCCGTTGCCAGGGCGGCCCGCTGCTCCGCGGTCAGCATCATCAGGGACTGCGTGAGCAGGGCAGTGCCCTCCGCGCGCAGCCGCTCGAGCGTCTCGTGGCCCTTCGGCGTGATCGTCATCGTGCTGGCCCTGGCGTCCTTCGGATCGGCGTACCGCTGCACGTAGCCGAGCTCTTCGAGCACGGCGACCAGCCGGGTCAGCGTGGACGGCGCGATGCCCTCGGCGGCCGCCAGGTCGCCGAGCCGCAGCGGTCCTGACCGCTCCACGGTCGACAGGGCCGCCAGCTGCGTCGGCGTCAGCCCGGCCAGCTCGTGCCTGCGCAGCCGCCGGGACAGCCTGGCGATGGCGACGCGCAGCCGCGTTACATCGATCTCGCCGGCCTCAGTGTCCATCGTGCTCACGCCGGCGGCCGACGGGCTTATCGTAGTTTCCCGCGCCATGCATGAAGATTACGCGGTGCGGCGCGGACCTCGTAACCTTGAGGAAACCCCGGGAAGGCAGAAGAACGACGTGACCATGGCGCCGAGCGTTTCCTACTCCATCACTGTCCGGCTCGACGTGGCGTCGCACGGCCGCGCGGTCAGCGAGATCACCCGGGCGGTGGAGCAGGCCGGCGGGGTCGTGACCGCGCTCGACGTCACCCCCGGCCAGCGCGGCAGGCTCCGGGTCGACGTCACTTGCGCCGCGAGCGACACGGCGCACGCCGAGTCGCTGGTCCACGCGATGGCCGGCATCGCCGGCGTGTCGGTGCACAAGGTCAGCGACCGGACGTTCCTGCTGCACCTGGGCGGCAAGATCGAGATGCGGTCCAAGGTGCCGCTGCGCAACCGCGACGACCTGTCCATGGCTTACACGCCCGGCGTGGCGCGGGTGTCGCTGGCACTGGCGGCCAAGCCAGAGGACGCCCGCCGGCTGACGATCAAGCGCAACAGCGTGGCCGTGGTGACCGACGGCTCCGCTGTGCTCGGCCTCGGCAATGTCGGCCCGTACGCGGCGCTGCCGGTGATGGAGGGCAAGGCGGCGCTGTTCAAGCGCTTCGCGGACATCGACGCCTGGCCTATCTGCCTGGACACCCAGGACACGGACGAGATCGTCAGGACCGTCGCCGCGATCGCCCCGGGGTTCGGCGGCATCAACCTGGAGGACATCTCCGCCCCGCGCTGCTTCGAGGTCGAGCGCAGGCTGCGCGCCATGCTCGACATCCCGGTGTTCCACGACGACCAGCACGGCACCGCGATCGTGGTGCTCGCCGCGCTCACCAACGCGCTGCGCGTGGTGGGCAAGGACCTGGCCAGCGTGAAGATCGTGATGGCCGGCGCGGGCGCGGCCGGCACCGCGGTGCTGAGGCTG
>DATBBI010000250.1:0-15437 GCA_036271115.1 Trebonia sp. | reverse complement strand
GAGGATAGCGGCGACGGACGTTCCCTGGTGCGCTGCTCCGTGAGCCACCCGCGCGGCCGGCTTGTGTTAAGCTAGATAATCTCTGCGCAGGCAGGAAAATGCCAAATAACGCTGGCACAAGGAGTATAACAAGCAAAATGGCATTTCGTCAAATGCAAAGCGATGCCGGCGAAGCCAAAAGCGCCAGCGACGGCGATGCCGGTATAGACGGTGCAGCAGCCATTAACGGCCATTCCTCTGCTGCGCCCGATGGGGCGGACGGAGCGGACGGGGCGGACACTCGCCCCTCCCCGGTCCGGGCAGAACAGGCCTACGTCTCCATGCTGTACGCGCTCCTCGACGAGGCGCGCGAGCGCAGCGAGCAGGCGCTGCGGGAGGTCCGCGCGCAAGGCGCCCCCGGCGGCACGCACCAGGCGCGGCTGGAGCGCGACGTCTCCGCCGCCGAACACGAGCGGCGCCTCATCCAGCTCACCAACACCGAACGCGGGCTGTGCTTCGGCCGCACCGACGACGAGAACCAGGCCACGCTGTACATCGGCCGCATCGGCCTGCGCGACGACGACTACGAGCTCAAGCTGATCGACTGGCGCGCCCCCGCGGCGCGTTCCTTCTACGCCGCCACGCCGGGCAACCCGGAAGGCCTGGTCCGCCGCCGCCACATCTATACCAGGCGCCGCACGGTCACCGGCCTCGACGACGAGGTGTTCAACCTCGACAAGCTCTCCGACACCGACAGGCTGAACCTGTCCGGCGAGGCAGCCCTGATCGCCGCGGTCAGCAGCGCCCGCACCGGCCGGATGGCCGACGTGGTGGCCACCATCCAGGCCGAGCAGGACCGCGTGATCAGGTCGGACCTGGCCGGCGTGCTCGTCGTCCAGGGCGGCCCAGGCACAGGAAAGACGGTCGCCGCCCTGCACCGCGCCGCCTACCTGCTCTACACGCACCGCCGTGCGCTCGAGCGCCGCGGCGTCCTCGTCATCGGCCCGAACGCCACCTTCCTCCGCTACATCAGCCAGGTCCTGCCCAGCCTCGGCGAGACCGACGTGGTGCTGCACACCCTCGGCGACCTGTTCCCCGGCGTGCACGCGACGGACACCAGGGATCCCGCCGCGGTCGTCAAGGGCGACGAGCGGATGATCGGGGTCCTGCGCCAGGCGGTCCGCGACCGGCAGCGGGTGCCCAAGCAGGACCTGACCGTCGACGCTGACGGCACCGGCATCCCGCTGCGCCGCGCCGCGATCCTGCGCGCCCGCGACCGCGCCAGGTCGCTCCGCAAGCCGCACAACGTGGCCAGAAAGCTGTTCGTCACCGAGCTGCTCACCGAGCTGGCCTGGTCCGAGGCCCGGGTGCTCGACCGCCCGTTCGACGAGGAGGACGTGCCCTACGCCCGCGAACGGCTGTGGGACGAGCCAGGGGTCCGCGCCGAGCTGGACAGGCTGTGGCCGCTGCTGACGCCGCAGCAGCTGGTCGCCGGCTTGCTGGGGTCCGCGCAAGCGATCAGGTCCGCCGCCGGTTCCGCGCTCTCTCATCCCGAACGTATGGTGCTTGCACGCCAGGCCTCCCCCGCTGCCTGGACGGTGGCGGACGTCCCGCTGCTCGACGAGGCCGCCGAGCTGCTCGGCGTCGACGACTCGGAGCAGCGGGCGGCGCGGCGCGCGCTGGAACGGGCGCAGCGCCTTGAGGCGAAGTACGCCGCCGAGGTGCTGGAGATCACGGACATCGCCGACCTTGGCATGGTGGACGCGGAAACGCTCGCGGCGTGGAACAGGGACAACGGCCCCGCGCTCGCCACCGCCGAGCGCGCCGCGGCCGACCGGTCCTGGGCCTACGGCCACGTGATCGTCGACGAGGCGCAGGAGCTGTCCGCGATGGCCTGGCGGATGGTGCTGCGCCGCAACCCTGCCCGGTCGCTGACCGTGGTCGGCGACGTCGCGCAGACCGGCTCGCCGGCCGGCGCGACGTCGTGGCGGCAGATGCTCGACCCGCTGCTGCGCGGCCGCTGGCGCGAGGAGCGGCTGACCGTCAACTACCGGACGCCGACGGAGATCATGACGGTCGCGGCGGACCTACTCGCCTCGGTCGCGCCCGACGAGCGGCCGCCAGACTCGGTCCGTTCCGAGGGCATCCCGCCCCGCGCCGTCCACGTCTCGCCTGGCGACCCCGGCGGCCTCGCCGCCCGGGTCGCCAGGATCGCCAGGGACGACCTGGCCGACATCGGCGGCCCCGACGCTGGGCGGCTGGCCGTGATCGTCTCCGACGCCCGCGCCGCCGAAGTCGCCGCGGCCGTCCCCGAGGCCGTGCCAGGCGACCAGCCCGAGTCGCTGGACGCGCCGGCCGCCCTGCTCACGGTCACGCAGGCGAAGGGCCTCGAGTTCGACCGCGTGGTGCTCGCCGACCCGGCCGGCATCATCGCCCAGTCCCCGAACGGCGGCCACGACCTGTACGTGGCGATCACCCGCGCCACCCACCGCCTCACAGTCGTCTACGACGGCGAACTCCCCGCCTCGCTGCGCGCCCTGGAACCAGCCGAGACCCCCGCAAGCTAACGCCCCGCGAGCGAGCCCGCTCCCGCACAGCCCCTGCCGCGCCGAGCCCTAACCGACCGTCCGCAGCCAACCGCCCCGCAAGCCCAACCGTGGTCTCCAATCGCCTGACCGGCAGTCCCAACCGCGGGCCCAAGCGACTGACCGGCCATCCCCACCGCGCACCCCAGCTAACTGACCGAGCGTCCCCACCCCGCACCCCAGCTAACTAACCGAGCGTCCCCACCCCGCACTAAACAAACTAACCGACCGGTTGGTCTTATTTATGGTACGCTGGCCCCATGGCTGACGGGAGGGTCGCGCGCGGCGCGCGGACGCGGCTGGCGGTGCTCGACACGGCGGTGGCGCTGTCCTCGGTCTACGGGCTGAACGCGATGTCGCTGGCGAGGCTGGCCGACGAAACAGGGGTCAGCAAGTCGGGCCTGTTCGCGCACTGGGCGGACAAGGAGATCCTGCAGCTCGCGATCGTCGAGCACGCGGTGCGGCAATGGACGGACGAGATCGTCACACCGGCGCTCGCGATGCCGCGCGGCGTGCGGCGGCTGTGGGCGCTGCACGAGGGTCGGCTGGCCTACTACACGTCCCGCGCGCTGCCCGGCGGCTGCTTCTTCGTGGCGAGCCGGGCTGAATTCGACGACCGCCCCGGCCCGGTCCGTGACGCGCTGACGACCGCCATCGACGCCTGGTGGGCTTTCCTCCAGCGCTCGGCGGAACAGGCGGTCGAGCTCGGCGAGCTCCGCCCCGACACGGACGCGGCGCAGCTCGCCTTCGAGATCGACGCGCTCGGCGAGGGCGCCGTCACGTCCGCTCGCCTGCACAGCCTCGAGCAGGGCGCGGTGTTCGCGCGCCGCGCGGTGCTCGACCGGCTGCGTGCCCTGTCACCAACGCCGCACCTGCTACCTGGGGAGTAACCGATGGAAGGCGTCATCGAGCCGGTCATGGTCCACTTCGAGGACCTGGATGCGATGGGGGTCGTGCACAACGGCCGGTACGTCCTGCTGCTCGAGCGCGCGCTCGCGGCGTACTGGACCCGGGCAGGCTGGGCCTTCGACCCGGCGTCGCCCGGCTTCAAGGACGTGTTCTTCGTCGTCAGGGAGTTCGCGATCACCTACCACGTGCCGATCACCCACGTCGGCGCGGTCCATGTACAGCTCTGGATCGATCACCTGGGCAACACCAGCGCCGTCTACGGTTTCCGGGTGCTCTCCGCGGACGAGACGGTGACGCACGCGGAAGGACGCCGGGTGCAGGTCCGGCTCGACCCCGGCACGCTCCGCCCGGCGGTGATCGGCCCCGAGCTACGCGAGGCGTGCGCACCGCTGGTGCGGGCAACGGCTAGCGTAGGACTCGATGCGCACATCGGCTGACAAAGAGACGACCGACGTCCTGCGGGTACTCCGCGAGCGGCTGCGCGCGGGCAGCACACCCGGAAGCCGCACCGACGGGCTGCGCGTGGTGCTGTCCATCGAGGGCGGCGGGATGCGCGGCGCGGTCTCGGCGGGCATGGCGCTGGCGCTGCACGAGCTCGGCATGGTGCCGGCCTTCGACGCGGTGTACGGCGCGTCGGCCGGCGCGATCACCGGCGCCTGGCTGCTCAGCTCCCGTCCCGAGGGCCTGCGCGGCTGGGCAGAGCCGGACTACGCCAAGGAGCTGATCCGCTGGCGAGCGCTGCTGCGCGGCCGTCCGGTGGTGGACATCCGCGCGCTGATCGAGGATGTGTACCAGACGCGGTGGCCCATGGACTTCGAGTCGGTGCTCGCCAGCGCGGTCGAATACCACCCGCTGGCGACGGACGCGGTGACCGGTGCCTCTACCGACCTGCGGCCGCTGATCGGTGATCCCGCGGAGCTGCGGCTGGCGCTGCGGGCGAGCGCCTCGCTGCCGTTCCTCGCGGGCGAGCCAGTGCGGCTTCGCGACCGGCGGTTCTACGACGCCGGGGTCGCCGAGTCGATCCCGTTCCGCACGCCGCTCGACCAGGGCGCCACGCATATCCTCGTGCTCCGCTCCCGCCTCCCGCTCGCCGTGGCCGCGAGAGCGGACGGCGTCCCGGTGCCCAGCCCGCCGCGCTCGATCCGACTGCTCGCCCGCACCACGCTGCGCAAGGAGTCGCCAGAGCTGCGCGCGGCGCTGCTGACCCGCGGCCGGCGCACGGCCGATGACGTGGCACGCATCGAGGAGCTGGAGAGCGAGGGCCGGGCGCTGACCGTCCGCCCGTCCGCGTCGGCCCCGCCGGTCAGCCGCCTGACCACCGACGGCCCGCTGCTAGCAGCCGCCTTCGAAGCCGGCCGTCAGGCCGCCCACGACACGCTCAGCGGCTAACGACCCTCGACTTCGCATCACTTCCGGTCCTTCTGGCGCCCGGTTTGTCCCGGTTCTAGGGACGAAAAGTGATACGAAGATGGCTGACCCCGGGTCTAGCGACAACTCTCCATCGGTTGTGACCACTTTTCCGCCGGATTTGTCCGATTTATCCCCAGGGAACTGATGGGAAGTCGGCTCCGGCCCGGGCGAAGCCGCCTGGCACGCCGCGGTGGTCGCGGATCAAGGCTGACGAGGCGGGTCCGGGGGCGCCGGGCACATTCCGCCGCTGCCCAGTGTTATTAAGGTGACGAGTCTCCACGGCGGTGGCACCATCGGGGAGACGGCAGAAGCTTGGAGGACAATGACGACAGCTTTCAGCGAGCGGACCGAGATGTCCGCCGCTACGGGGGAGCTTGACCTGGAAGACCGGCACGCGCTGCGGCGCGTCACGGGGCTCTCCACTGAACTCACCGACGTAACCGAAGTCGAATACCGCACCCTGCGCCTGGAGCGTGTGGTGCTGATCGGGGTCTGGTCCGACGGCACGCTGACCAGCGCGGAGAACTCGCTGCGCGAGCTGAGCCGGCTCGCGGAGACCGCGGGGTCCGTGGTGCTCGACGGCCTCATCCAGCGGCGCGGCCGGGTCGACCCGGCCACCTACGTCGGCGCGGGCAAGGCCACGGAGCTGGCCGGGATCGTGGCGGCGACCGGCGCCGACACGGTCATCTGCGACGGCGAGCTGAGCCCCAGCCAGCTGCGCAGGCTTGAGGGCGTGGTCAAGGTCAAGGTGATCGACAGGACCGCGCTGATCCTGGACATCTTCGCCCAGCACGCCAAGAGCCGTGAGGGCAAGGCCCAGGTGGAGCTCGCGCAGCTGCAGTACATGCTGCCGCGGCTGCGCGGCTGGGGCGAGTCGCTGTCCCGGCAGGCCGGCGGCCGGGTGGCCGGCGGCGGCGGGATCGGCACCCGCGGCCCTGGCGAGACCAAGATCGAGACCGACCGGCGCCGGATCAGGACGCGGATCTCGAAGCTGCGCGGCGACATTTCCGGGTTCAAGACCGGGCGTGAGGTGCAGCGCGGCCAGCGCCGGCGCAACGCGGTGCCGTCGGTGGTCATCGCTGGGTACACCAACGCGGGGAAGTCGAGCCTGCTGAACGTGCTGACCGGCGCCGGTGTTCTGGTGGAAGACGCGCTGTTCGCCACCCTGGACCCGGCGGTGCGGAGAGCCAAGACGTCAGCCGGGCGCCCGTACACGCTCACCGACACGGTCGGTTTCGTCCGGCACCTTCCGCACCAGCTGGTGGACGCGTTCAGGTCCACGCTCGAGGAGGCCGCCGAGGCGGACCTGGTGCTGCACGTGGTGGACGGCTCGGACGCCGATCCCCAGGCGCAGCTCGCGGCGGTCCGCGGCGTGCTGGCGGAGGTCGGCGCGGGAAACGTGCCGGAGCTGGTCGTGATCAACAAGATCGACGCGGCCGATCCGGTGACGCTCAAGGCGCTGCAGCTGCGCGAGCGCGGCGCCATTCCCGTGTCCGCGAAGACCGGTGAGGGGCTCGGCGAACTGCGCGCCGCGATCGAGCAGGCACTGCCCGAGCGCGACCGCCCGGTCCGGGTCAGCGTGCCCTACAGCCGGGGTGACCTGGTGGCGCGGGCGCACGCCGCGGGTGAGGTCACTCACGTCGAGCACGGCCCCGACGGGACCCTGCTCGAGGCTCGGGTGCCGCCGGAGCTGGCCGCGGAACTCGAGCGATTCCCCGCCCTCGGCACGGCTAGCTCGGAGTTAGCTGATCGTTCGAAAGTGGGGCTTGTCTCCGACCCCCCGGGTGCAATACCGTAACTGAACCGATATCGAAGACGGTCGCGCAAAGCGTTGCCAAGGACGCGAGCGCGCCGTTCGCATTACTAGGTGAGCATGGGACAGTACGGTCAGCGCCGACGTCTACAAAGCATGGCAGGTGGCCGATCATGATGGCTGGAACCCACCCTTGCGGTTCCCGGCACGCTAGGACACGCCGATGACAGCCCGGTTGCTGACCAACATCGGTCGGCTGTGGACGGGGTCTGAGATCCTCAGCAACGCCGCCATCGTGACCAGCGACGACCGCATCGCCTGGGTCGGCCCCTCCGCTGAACTCCCGCGCAGCGTCCCCGGCGTCGTCGACGACATCGTCGACGTGGACCTGGTGGAGAACCTGGGCGGCGGCCTGGTCACGCCCGGCCTGATCGACGCGCACACCCACCCGGTCTACGCCGGCAACAGGTACGCCGAGCTGGCCATGCGGTCCAGCGGGCTGTCCGACTCCGAGATCACCGCGGCGGGCGGCGGCATCTCGTCCACGGTGACCGTGACCAGGGGCACCGACCCCTGGACGCTGTGCAACAACGTCCGCGAGCGGCTGGCCCTCTGGCTGCAGTCCGGCACGACGACGATCGAGGCGAAGACCGGCTACCACCTCACCAGGGACGGCGAACTGGCCGACGTGCGGATGCTCCGCTCGCTCGAGGAAGAGCCGGGCATGCCCCGGGTGCACGTGACGTTCATGGCCGCGCACGCGGTCCCGCCGGAGTTCTTCGGCCGCCGCAGCGACTACATCGACGCGGTGTCCGCCTGGTGCGCGGACGCCGCCGCTGTGGGCGCGGACAGCGTGGACGTCGACTGCGAGGAAGGCCGGTTCGACGAGGACGAGGCCCGCTGGATCCTCAACGCGGGCCGCCGGTCCGGACTGCTGCCTCGGCTGCACGCCTGCGGCTACACCCGTACCGGCGCGGCACGGGTCGCGGCCGAGATGGGATGCGCCTCGGCCGACCTGCTGAACACGGCGACCGACGACGACGTCGCGGCGCTCAGCAGGGCCGGGGTCTCCGCCGTGATCTGCCCCGGGTCGGCGTTGCAGCAGGGCGCCAGGCCGCCGGTTCGGTCGCTGCTCGACAAGGGCGTCGCGGTCGCGCTCGGCTCCGACCACACGCCGGGTGGCGTTGGCATCACGTCGATGCCGCTGGTCATCGCGATGGCCGTGTCCTACCTCGGGATGGGCGTCACCGAAGCGCTGCGGGCAGCCACCCTGGGTGGCGCGCACGCACTGCGCGCACCGGACCGCGGCGCGATGGTCCGCGGCAGGCTGGCCGACATCGTGCTCTGGGACGCCGACCACGAGGGCGCCTTCGCCTGGAACTACGGCCTCGTGCCCCGCCGCGTCTGGCGCGGCGGCGAACCCGCCACGGCCTGACAGTCGCGCGCCGCGCCGGGACGAATCAGGCGGCGCGGCGCTGGACCAGCCAGATGGTTGCCCCGATGAGCAGCGCCGACAGCGCGAGCAGCCAGCCGCCCTCGATCCACTGGAACGTCCAGAACCGGCTGGTCGGCTGATAGCTGGTCACCATCGTGTAGCCGTGCTGAACGAGGCACGGCCCCCAGCCCTCCGACGGCCCGCCCTTCCCTGCCGGAGGGGCAGGGCAGAACTGGTTGAGAATGCTCGCGGGGGGATAGTCGCCGAAGGCGACCCTGCCATCCTTGATCCACCACTGGCTGACGATCCACGCGTTGCCGGGCACGTTGGAGAAGTTGGCGGTGAGCAGCGGCGCCAGGTAGCGGGCGCGCAGGAACCCTCCGGTCGCGACGGCCAGCCCGGCGTAGACGACCAGGGCCGTGGCGATCGCGGGGACGACCCGGCGGATCAGCATCCCGGCAAGGGCGGCGATCGCGAAGGCGGCCAGCGTCCAGGCGGGGAACCCGACCCCGCGCAGGTCGAATAGGGCAGGGGCGAACGGGGTCGTCTTGGGCAGGCCGAGGTACGACTGGTCGCTCAGGAACGGCTGGTAGTACCAGGTCAGCAGGGCGCCGAACGCCCCGGCGGCGGCGGTCACCACGACCGCGAGCAGCACCAGCTTGGCGAGCGCCCAGCGCCACCGGCCGAAGCCCTGGGTCCAGGCGAACCGGAACGTCCCGGTCTCAAGCTCCCTGGCCAGCACCGGTGCCCCGACGAACGCGCCGATCACTACGGGCAGCACCTGCAGGAGGAAGCCGTTCGACAGGAAGTTGTCCATGCCGTCCAGCGCGCTGTCCAGGCCTTGGCAGGCAGCCGAGCTTGCCGGGTGGCAGGCGACCGCGGCGTCGTAGGCGTGGTGCAGCGGCAGGCCGGCGATCCACAGGTACGCCGCCAGCGCGCTCAGCAGTACGGCCACGCCGGCCAGCGCGATCCGGTGCTGCCGCCAGGTGACCCCGGCCATCCGCCGCCACGGCAGCGGCCGCAGCCTGGCGTCGTCCCCGCCAGGGCGGGTGAGAGTCAGCGCCGTCATCGCGTCACCTCAGGCGTGGTCTCGCGCAGGTAGTGCAGGGCGAGCTCTTCCAGGCTCGCCTGGCCGTGGGCGGCGAGCAGGTTATCGACTTCCCCGGCCAGCTGCACCCGGCCGCGTGACATCAGCACGAGATAGCCGGCCACCCGCTCGAGTTCGGTGAGCACGTGCGAGGACAGCAGCACCGACACGCCGTCGGCGGACGCCGCCGCGAGGACCGTGGCCATGAAGTCGTGCCGGGCGACCGGATCGAGCGCCGCCACGGGCTCGTCCAGCACCAGCAGCCACGGCCGGCGGGCCAGCGCCAGGGTCAGCGCGAGCTGCGCCTGCTGGCCGCCGGACAGCTTCCCCGCCTTCCGCTTCGGCGCGATGCCGAGCTCCTCCAGCCGGGCGCGGGCGTAGGGCTGGTCGAAGCGCCGGTTCAGGCTACGGGTCACGGATATCATGTCCGCGACCGACAGGTTCTTATACAGCGGCGTGTCCTGGGCGACGAATGCGATCCCGTCAAGCGCGGCCGGCGACCCCGCCCGGCGGCCGCCCAGCACGGCGACCGCGCCCGCTGACGGCGCGGTCAGGCCCACCGCCAGGTTCAGCAGCGTGGTCTTGCCTGCCCCGTTCGGCCCGACGAGCGCCGCCACGCGCCCGGCGGGGATCTCCAGCGTGCACTCGCGCAGCGCCCAGGTACGGCCGTAGCGCTTGCCCAGGCCGCTGGCCTCGACGACGTTCATCGGTCTCCTCCCATGCACCAGCCCGGTGTGTCCGCCGCCCACTGTCCCCCGATCCCGGCGGGGTTGTCTGCGGCCACGGGAACGAACCGGCTCATCCGCAAGGATGAATCCAGGACCGCCGCACGGCCGATGTGCACGGCATGGCCATGCCGCTACCGTCAAGGACATGCAGGCAGTTCGGCGCCGGGCGGGCGGTGACCCCGGCATGATCGTGGATGCCGGGCTGGGGATCATCGCGGCCGGGCTAGTCGCCGTCGCCGCGTGGGGGCCGCCGCGCCTGGTCGGTACCACCATCGCCGGGCCCTGGTGGCTGCTGGCCCTGCTGCCCCTGCTGCTGGGCGCGCCGCTGGTGCTGCGCCGCCGCGAGCCGCTGCTGATGTGGACGGCGATCTGGGCGGGCATAGCGCTGCAGTCCCCGTTTACCCGCGACCGGTCGCACGTCCTTGAGTATGGACCGGACCCCAGAACACCCGGGCCCTTCATCTTTGTGCTGTTCGTCGCCGCCTACTCGCTGGGCGCGCACGCCAGCCCGCGCCGCGCGGCCGTGGGCCTGGCGGCCGCCGTCCCGGTCGTGGTCGGGCTCAGTCACAACGGCGGGCTGGGGCTGGCCTTCTCAAGCTCTGCCGACTCGGCGGGTGTGGCATTGTCGTTGCTGCAGTTGATGGCCTTCTGGCTGGCAGGCGTTTTCGTCCGCACCCGCAGGCAGGCCGCCTCGCTGGCCGCGCGGAGCGCCGCACTGCAGCGCCAGGCCGAGCAGGCCGCGGCGGCGGAGCGGGGCCGGATCGCCAGGGAACTGCACGACATCGTCGCCCATCACCTCAGCGTGATCGTGCTGCAGGCAGCCGGCGCCCGGGCGTCGGGAAAGCCAGCAGGGGCGCCGCTGGAGAAGATCGAGAACAGCGCACGGCAGGCGCTAGTCGAGATCCGCCGCCTGCTGGGCGTCCTGCGCGACCCAGACGAGGAAACCGGGCTCGCCCCGCAGCCCGGCCTCGGCGACCTGGACGCGCTGGCCGCCAGCGTCCGGGCAGCCGGCGTGCCGGTGAACCTGGTCATCGACTGCGACCGCGCCGCGCTGCCCGCGGCCATGGACGTATCGGTGTACCGGATCGTCCAGGAGGCGCTGACCAATGTGCTCAAGCACGCCGGCCCGGCCCGCGCCGACGTGGCGATCGGGTGCGCGGACGACACCGTCACGATCGAGATCACCGACAACGGAACCGGGGAGCCCGGCAGCCAGGCGCTGGCCGGCGGGCACGGGCTGGCCGGGATGCGTGAGCGGGCCGCGGTATTCGGCGGTGAACTGGCCGCCGGGCCGCGGCCGGGCGGCGGGTTCGGCGTGCGGGCCCGGCTGCCGCTCGGCGAGTGCCAGCCGGCCGGCGAGCTGTCGTGATCAGCGTCCTGATCGCCGACGACCAGGACCTCGTCCGCGAGGGCCTGCGGATGCTGCTGGAAGCCGAGCCGGACCTGAGCGTCGCGGGGGAAGCCGCCGACGGCAGCCAGGCGCTCGCCCAGGCGCGGCTCCTGGACCCCGACGTGATCTTGATGGACGTCCGCATGCCCCGGATGAACGGCATCGAGGCGACCACCCTGCTGGTCCAGTCCGGGTCCCGGGCGCGGATCCTGATGCTGACCACCTTCAACCTCGACGAGTACGTGTACCACGCCCTGAAGGCAGGCGCGAGCGGCTTCCTGCTGAAAGACGCGAGCCGCGAGCAGCTGACCGGCGGCGTGCGCGCGGTAGCCGCCGGGGAGACCCTCCTCGCCCCGGCCGTCACCCGGCGGCTGATCGAGGATTTCTGCAACGGCCCCGCCCCCAGCATCCGGGTCACCGGCGCCGCCGGGGGGCTCAGCGAGCGGGAACTCGAAGTCGCGCGGCTCGTGGCCGAGGGCCTGTCGAACGCCGAGATCGCCGCCAGGCTCTACCTCAGCGAGGCCACCGTCAAAAGCCACATCGCCCGCATCCTCGCCAAGCTCGGCCTGCGGGACCGGGTGCAGGTCGCCGTCTACGCCTACGAGCACGGCATCGTCCGGCCGGGACAGCGCCGCGGCACGCCGCCCCCCGGGTAAGGGCATAGGACCGACGCGCATGCCACGTCCCGTGAACTCCAGGGACGTGGCATGCTTCCAGGCATGGCTTCACGCACCCAGGCACCGGCACGGCAACAGGCGCCGGCCGCGGTCACGCTGGTCGTCGGCGAGGAGGAGTTTCTCGTCGACCGGGCGGTGCGGGAGCGGATCGCGGCGGCCCGGGCCGCGAACGGAGCGGCGGATGACGACGGTGACCTGCACGACGTCGAGGCGAGCGCGCTCGCGCCCGGGGAGCTGACCACGCTGACCTCGCCGAGCCTGTTCGGCGGCGGCGCGGTCGTGATCGTCAGGAACGCGCAGCACGCCGGCAAAGAGATCGCCGCCGACCTCGCCAGGTACACAGCGAGCCCCGCGCCCGACGCGGCGGTCGTCATCACGCACGCCGGCGGCGCGAAGGGCAAGGCGCTGGTCGGTGACCTGACCAAGGCGGGCGCCAGCGTCACCGAGTGCCCGAAGCTGACCAGGCCGTCGGAGCGGGCGGAGTTCGTCAGAAACGAGTTCCGCCGGGCCGGCCGGCAGGCCGACGAGGGCGCGATGCGGGCGCTGCTCGACGCGGTAGGCACCGACCTCAGGGAGCTCGCGTCGGCGGTCGGCCAGCTCGCGTCCGACACCGAGGGAAAGATCACTGCGAGCGTCGTGGCCACGTACTACCGGGGACGGGCGGAGGCAACGGGGTTCAGCGTGGCCGACCACGCGGTCGAGGGACGGCTGAACGAGGCGCTTGAACAGCTCCGCTGGGCGCTGGCGACCGGCACCGCCCCGGTCCTGATCAACAGCGCGCTCGCCCAGGGGCTGCGGCTGCTAGGCCGGGTCGGCGCCGCGGGCAGGGGCGCGAGCGCCGCGGCGCTCGCCGCCGAGGTAGGCGCGCCGCCGTGGAAGATCGACCGGGTGCGGCAGCAGCTGCGCGGCTGGCACCCGGACGGGGTGGCGCGCGCGCTGCAGGCGGTCGCCGAGGCGGACGCTCAGGTCAAGGGCGACAGCGTCAGCGCGGACTACGCGCTGGAGCGCGCCGTCAGGCGGATCGTCGCCTACCGTGCGGGAGCGGGCCGCTGAACCCCAGCAGCCCGCCCAACGCCCTACAGCGCCCTCAGGCGTCCTGCAGCTCCGACAGCCGCTTGGCGATCGCGGACTTGCGGTTCGCGGCCTGGTTCTTGTGGATGACGCCCTTGCTCGCTGCCTTGTCAAGCTTGCGCGAGGCAGCCCGCATCGCCGCGGTCGCCTCTTCGGCGTTCCCCGCGTCAGCAGCCTCGCGGAATTTCCGCACGTATGTGCGCAGCTCAGACTTGACCGCCTTGTTGCGCTGGTGCGCCTTCTCGTTCTGCTTGTTGCGCTTGATCTGCGACTTGATGTTCGCCACGCGTAAAAGTCCTCACAGCTTGTCCGTTAAAGTCTTTGGGGAGCGTCACCGGCCGCGGTCGGTGCCCAGACGGCGACCGGCGGAAGAACGACGGCGCGCTGACGAAGGATATCCGAGCTATCGGCTGTTCCTCAAACCAAAGTGGGAAGCAAGGTTTCAATGAGCGTTCCGGCCAGGCCGGTACCTGCGCCTGCCCGTACGGACCAGGCCGTGATCCGTAATTTCTGCATCATCGCGCACATCGATCACGGCAAGTCCACACTGGCCGACCGCATGCTGCAGCTGACCGGCGTCGTCGAGGGGCGGCAGATGCGCGCCCAGTACCTGGACCGGATGGACATCGAGCGTGAGCGCGGCATCACGATCAAGAGCCAGGCCGTCCGGCTGCCCTGGAAAAACCAGGGCCAGGACTACGTGCTCAACCTCATCGATACGCCAGGCCATGTCGACTTCAGCTACGAGGTATCACGGAGCCTGGCCGCCTGCGAGGGCGCCGTCCTGCTGGTAGACGCGGCGCAGGGCATCGAGGCGCAGACGCTCGCCAACCTCTACCTGGCGCTCGACGCGGACCTGAAGATCATCCCGGTGCTGAACAAGATCGACCTGCCCGCGGCGCAGCCGGAACGCTACGCCCAGGAGATCGCCGCGATCATCGGCATCGACCCGGCCGAGGTCATGAGGGTGTCGGCCAAGACGGGCGAGGGCGTCAAGGAGCTGCTCGACACGATCGTCGAGCAGGTCCCCCCGCCGCACGGCGACCCCGACGCCCCGGCGAGAGCGCTGATCTTCGACTCGGTCTACGACACCTACCGCGGCGTTGTCACCTACCTGAGGGTCATAGACGGGCACCTCAGCAAGCGCGAGCGCGTACTCATGATGTCCACCAAGGCCGTGCACGAGACCCTCGAGCTCGGTGTCATCTCCCCGGAGCCGCTCCCCGCCGACGGCCTCGGCGCCGGCGAGGTCGGCTACCTCATCACCGGCGTGAAGGACGTCCGCCAGGCCCGGGTCGGCGATACGATCACCAGCGCCAGCAAGCCGGCCGCGGCACCCCTCGCGGGCTACGACAACCCCAAGCCGATGGTGTTCTCCGGCCTGTACCCGGTCGACGGCGACGAGTACCCGGAGCTGCGAGACGCCCTCGACAAGCTCAGGCTCAACGACGCCGCGCTGGTCTACGAGCCGGAGACGAGCACCGCGCTCGGCTTCGGGTTCCGCTGCGGGTTCCTCGGCCTGCTGCACATGGAGATCGTCAGGGAGCGGCTGGAGCGCGAATGGGACCTGTCGCTCATCTCCACCGCTCCGAACGTCGTCTACCGCGTCGTCATGGAAAGCGGCCGCGAGATCCAGGTGACCAACCCCAGCGACTTCCCCGGCGGCATCGACGGCTACTCCGCCGCGGGCCAGAACCCGAAGGGCAACACCGGCGGCAAGATCCAGGCGGTGTACGAGCCCGTGGTCAGGGCCACGATCATCTCCCCGAGCGACTACATCGGCACGATCATGGAACTGTGCCAGAGCCGCCGCGGCGCGCTGCTCGGCATGGACTACCTGTCCACCGACCGGGTGGAGATCCGGTACACGATGCCGCTCGCGGAGATCATCTTCGACTTCTTCGACCAGCTCAAGTCGCGGACCAGGGGCTACGCGAGCCTGGACTACGAGCCGGCCGGCGAGCAGGAGGCCAACCTCGTCAAGGTCGACATCCTGCTGCAGGGCCAGCCGGTGGACGCGTTTAGCCAGATCGTGCACGCCGACAAGGCCCGCGAGTACGGCCTGGCGATGACCGCCAAGCTCAAGGAGCTGATCCCGCGCCAGCAGTACGAGGTGCCGATCCAGGCGGCGGTCGGCAGCCGGATCATCGCCCGCGAGAACATCCGTGCCCTGCGCAAGGACGTCCTCGCCAAGTGCTACGGCGGTGACATCACCCGCAAGCGGAAGCTGCTCGAGAAGCAGAAGGAAGGCAAGAAGCGGATGAAGACGATCGGCCGCGTCGAAGTCCCGCAGGAAGCCTTCGTCGCCGCCCTGTCCACCACGCAGCAGGACAGCGCCACCCGGCGGTAACGCCAGCAGCCCCCCGCAGCGGTCAGTGCTGCTGGCTGGAGGCGGCCAGCAGCACGACGAGGA
>DATBBI010000249.1:0-1710 GCA_036271115.1 Trebonia sp. | reverse complement strand
TCGGGGGCCGCGTTGACGGCGCCCTCATGGGTGACGAACGGGCAGGCCGTCACGTGCAGCGGGCTGCGGCCGCCGCGCACCGGGATCAGCGACATGTCCACCTGCGCGCAGCCAGGCTGGGCGAAGCCGCAGCGCGGGATGAACGGGCAGCCGTGCGGCGGGTCGCGCAGGTCCGGCGGGCTCCCGGGGATCCCGGTCAGCTCGCGGCGGGCGCCGTGCAGCGACGGGAACGACCGGAGCAGCCCCTGGGTGTACGGGTGCGCGGCGGCGTCCTTGAGGTCGGCGGCGCTGCCGAGTTCAACGATCCGGCCCGCGTACATGACCGCGATCCGGTCGCACAGCTCGAGCAGCAGCGACATGTCGTGGGTGATGAAAAGGACCGAGAAGCCGAGCGTATCCTTGAGCTCGACGATCTGGGCCAGGATGTCGCGCTGCACCACGACGTCGAGCGCGGTGGTCGGCTCGTCCATGATGACGACCTCGGGGTCGGCGGCCAGCGCCATCGCGATCATGACCCGCTGCCGCATGCCGCCCGACAGCTCGTGCGGGTAGCTGCGCAGCCGCTCCCGCGGGATGCCCACGAGGTCGAGCAGCCTGGCGGCCTTCTCCTGCGCCTCGTCCTTCCGCAGCCGCAGGTGCGCCTCCATGCCGTCGATGATCTGGTCGCGGACCCGCAGCACCGGGTTGAGCGCGTTCATCGCGCTCTGGAACACGATCGCGACGTCGCGCCAGCGGATCGCGCGCAGGTCGTCCTGCGGCAGTCGCAGGATGTCCACCGGCAGGGCCGTGCCGGTGCGTGCGCCGGAGTACAGCACGCTGCCGCTGGTGATCACCGCGGGCGGGCGCAGCAGACGGCACGCGCCGTAGGCGAGGGTCGACTTGCCTGAGCCGCTCTCCCCGCACAGGCCCACGACCTCGCCCTTGTTGATGGTGAGGTTCACGTGGGAGGCGGCCCGCACGTCGCCGCCTGGAGTCCGGTAGGCGATGGACAAGTCCTTGATGTCCAGGACGGGGCTCACCTGAGCTCACCTGCCTTCTCCGTGTTCCCGGCGCCGACCGCGGCCTCGTCGATCAGCGACTTGCGGCTGAACGAACGGGCAAAGCCAGCCAGTCCGCGGTGGCCGTTCGGCGCGCCGAAGACCGGTGTCGGGTCGGTCGCCCACACCCGGCGGCTGGCGATCTTGGTCGCGCTGCGGGCGTCCCGCAGCCGGGGGTTGCTCAGCTCGTCGATGCCGGTGTTGAGCAGCACCAGCGCGGTGCCGAGGAGGGCGACCGCCAGACCCGGCGGCACGTACCACCACCACGCGCCGATCTGGAGGGCGTTGCCCAGCTGTGCCCAGTACAGCATCGTGCCCAGCGACCATTGGTTCGGGTCGGTGAGGCCGATGAAGGCCAGCGCCACCGAGGCGCCGACCGCGTAGAGCACCGTGTTGACGAAGCTCGCGGCGATGAGGCTGACCATGTTCGGGATGACGTCGAAGCCGATGATGCGCCAGCCCCGCTCGCCGGTCTCGCGGGTGGCGGCGATGAAGTCGCGGCTCCGGATCGACAGCGCCTGCGCCCGGATCACCCGGGCGCCCCACGGCCAGCCGAGGAGGCTGAGCACGAAGATCACAGGGAGCTGCCCCTGTCCCGCGCTCGTGCCGTTCAGGAAGCCGAGCAGCACGATCAGCAGCGGCAGCGCGGGGATGACCAGGAACACGTTGGTCA
>DATBBI010000248.1:0-5301 GCA_036271115.1 Trebonia sp. | reverse complement strand
CCTTGGGTTCCTCGCGGAGGCGGAGCCGGGGTCCAACGCGTGGGCGGTCAGCGGGCGGCGGACCACGCACGGCGGGGCCGTGCTGTGCAACGACTCGCACCGTGCGCTCGACACCCCGAACGTGTACTGGCAGTGCCGGGTCTCGTGCCCTGAGTTCGATGTGGCGGGGGCGACGTTCCCCGGGCTGTCGGGGTTCCCGCACTTCGGGTTCAACGGGTCCGTGGCGTGGGCGATCACGCACGGGGACGCGGACACGCAGGACCTCTACATCGAGCAGTTCGACGGGTCGCGGTACCTGACACCGGACGGGTGGGCCGAGGCGTCCGTGCGGGAAGAGCGGATCCTGGTGCGCAGCGACTACGAGGTGCCGGTCACCACCTGGGCGACGCGGCACGGGCCGGTCGTGCACGGGGACCCGGCCGGCGGGACGGCGATCGCGCTGAAGTGGGTCGGGACGTACCGGCCGAACCGGGGGTTCGAGTGCCTGCTGCCGATGCTTACCGCGAAATCCGTAGAGGAGCTGACGTCCGCGCAGGAGGGGTGGGTTGACCCGGTTAACAACCTCGTCTGCGCCGACACCGCCGGGCGGATCGCGTACCAGTGCCGGGGGGAAGTGCCGGTGCGTTCGGGTACCGGCGGGCGCCGGCTGCCCGTGGCGGGGTGGGACGGGTCATGCGAATGGACCGGGTCCGTGCCGTTCGTTTCGCTGCCGCGGGCGGTCGATCCGGACGCGGGGTTCGTGATGACGGCGAACAACACGATGACGGACGCGTCTGCGCCTTATATCTCCTACACGTTCTCGCAGCCGTTCCGGGCGGAGCGGATCCGGTCGCTGCTTGCCGGGTCGCGTTCGCTGAGCGTGGCTTCGCTGGCCGGCATGCAGGCGGACACGGTGTCGTGGGCGGCCCTGGCATGGATCCGGGTGCTTGGGGGACTCGGGCCTTTCGCCGATTCCGGCGCCGAGGCGGCGCGGTCTCTGCTCGCCGCGTGGGACGGGGATCTCGGTGCTGGGTCGGGTCCGGCGCTGCTCTATGCGTGTTTTCAGCGGGCGCTGGCCGCCGGGCTGTACCGGCCGGTGCTCGGGGACCGGACGTGGGAGTGGATGGCGTCAGGTGTCCCGGCGCCTACGACGACCCTGGTGCGGCGGTGGCTGGCCAACGACACCTGGGAGCTGCTTGGCGGGCCGGCGCCGGACGCCAGCGCGGGCGCGGAGCGGACCGAGCGGGTGCTCGCGGCACTGCCCGCGGCGCTGGCCGCTGCCTGGGCCTCGGCGACTGAATGCGGCGGGGCGGACCCTGGGCTGTGGAGATGGGATGATGCGCACCAGGCGGCGCGGGTGCATCCGCTGTCCGAGGTCGGGCCGCTGCCTGGCGTGCCAATGGGCGGCGACGCCGACACCATCCAGGCGGCCGGGTACGGGTGGAAGGCGGGCAGCCCCTTCACCGTGCTGAGCTTGTCGGTGTACCGGCAGGTCGTAGACCTTGCCTCGCCTAATACCGCGAGCTGGGTGATACCTGGCGGGGCATCTGGGGACCCAGCGAATCCACACTTCGGCGATCAGCTGGCCGAGTGGGCCGAGCACCGGCGCATCCCGATGGTCGACTGACGATTTGTCCCTGTTTTCTGTCGTCTCAGCGACAGAAAACAGGGACAAAGGCACGGCCGGGTTAGAAGACGACCACTTCGGCGCCGTCGGGCAGGTGCTGGTTGTAGTAGTGGGCGTCCGCGACGGTCAGGTGGACGCAGCCATGGGAGGGGGTGGTGAGGCTGCCGCCGTGGAAGGCGATGCCGCCTGGGGCGAAGAAGACTGCCCAGGGCATGGGCTCGTTGTAGATGTTGCTGACGAAATCCGGGCCAGCCTTCCAGGAGACCTCGAAGGTGCCGCGCGGGGTCGCGTGGGCGCTTCCCGGCGGGCCTGGTTCCGCGCTCACCGGGCCGAAGGTGACGCGGCCTGCCGACTGGAGCCAGGTCAGGTGCCTGGTCAGGTCTACGCAGGCGGTGGCCTTGGCGGGGCAGGATTCGCGATCGAGCGCGGTCAGCGTCAGGGGGGACGACGGTACGGGCTGCGCGGTAGCAGGGGCCGGCACGGCCTGACTGCGAGAGGCGGTCCCCGTCACGGTCTTCGTCGCCGTCGTGCCTCGCTGGGCGTTCCGCGCGGTCGCGGTGACGCCCCGGACGGCGGGGCGCGGGGACGCGAGGGCCGCGGTCGTCACCACCACGACGGATGCCGCCGCCACCGTGAGCAGGACCGCTAGGCGGCGGGCGGACTCACGCTTGCGGGCAGCATTGGCCGCTTCCGCGCGCGCTGCGACCTGCCTGAGCCGTCTCGCAGTGTCGTTCCTGCTTCTCGCCTGCAATTCACCGCCTCGCCCTTAGCGGCCCATTCGCGAACGTCCAACTACTTACAGTTAGCACACCTGTGCGGCATTCTGTGGGAGAACGGGGAAGGCGCGCCGGCAAGTCGGGCACGTCACCTAGCCTGTCGGGTATGTCGGTGCTGTGGGAGCGGCTCACCGGAACGCAACCGGTGCCGCCCGTGTGGGTGGTCGCGGTGGCCGGGCTGGCGGCGCTGGCGGTGGTGCTCGACGTGCGGCTGTGGCATCTGACACGGAACGCGATCACGATCGCGCACGAGGGCGGGCATGCGCTGCTCTCCGTGCTGACCGGGCGGCGGCTGGAGGGAATCCGGCTGCATTCGGACACGTCGGGCGAGACGGTATCGCGAGGCAAGCGGACCGGGCCCGGGATGGTGCTCACCGCATTCGCTGGGTACGTAACGCCGCCGCTGCTCGGCGCCGGGGCCGCGGTGCTGCTGTTCACGCATCACGTGACGCTGCTGCTGTGGGCGTTCCTTGCGCTGCTGTTCGCGGCATTCGTCATGATGCGCAACGCCTTCGGGATCGTGGTGGGGCTGGTGGTCGGGGGCGCCGTGTTCGGGGTGACGGTGTACGCGACTTCCCTCGTGCAGGCGCTGTTCTCCTACGGGGTCGCGTGGTTCCTGCTGTTCGGGGGGCTGCGGCCGGTGGTTGAGCTGGCGCGGTCGCAGCGGCGGGACCGGCGGCGGCGGCGTGGCGGGGTGTCGGACGCGGATCAGCTCGCGCAGCTGACCGGGGTGCCCGGCGGGGTCTGGGTGTGCCTGTTCGCGCTCGTCGCCCTGGTGGCCATCGTCGCGGGGGCGCGGCTGCTCGTCCCGGCGTCGGTGCACATGCCGATGGTGCGATGACGACGCGCTTAGTCCGGGTTGTCCTCGACGTCTGGGGGGTTGGCCTCGAAGTCAGCGAGGCACTCTCGTGCCTCGGCTACGTCGGCGCGCGCGACGAGTACCTGCACGCCTTGCAGTTGCAGCTCTGGGTACCGCCCTCCAGCACCTTGCTCGGACACGGCTGCCCGCAGGCCGCCGCTGCGCAGCATGCCGACGATCAGCTCCGCCTCCGGGCGACTGGTCGCGACGGCCACGCACACCGGCTCACTCTCGTCTTCAAACGTCGTGCCCGGGTAGTACGGCTGCTTGCGTTTCATGTCTTCCTTTACGGCACCAAGACGGTGCGCTCGCCAGGCGCCTCTTCACGGGTCCAGGCCTGTTCCACGTCTGCCAATGGCAGCGTATTCGCTTTGACCGCGATAGCTAATTGAACTGGTCGCGGAGCCGGCGGCGGCCATCGAGGCGATCTGGTGCTCGCGGGCGGTCAGCGCGGGATTCCCGGGTTGCGCTGCCGCCACGGTGACGCCGGCGGCCTGGAGCTCGGCCTGGGTTCGTTCGGCGAACGGGGTGGCGCCCATGGCGGTGAAGAGGCTCAGCGCCTTTTCCAGGTGGGGCCTGGCGTCGGCCGGGTGCTGGTGGCGGCGCAGCCATTCCCCGTAGAGCAGGTGAGCGCGCGCCAGGTCCGCGGTGGCTGTCGTGCGGCTCAGGAGGCCGATGGACTTCTGGTAGTGTCCGGCGGCTTCCTCCGGAGGGGCGAGCAGGGCGGCGGAGCGGGCGAGGAGGCCGAGGGCCCAGCCGGTACCGCTCGCGGTGGCGTAGCGCTCGAGTTCGGTGAGAGCCGCGGCAGCTTCCGCGGCGTGGCCTGAACGGAGGCCCGCCTCGACGATGGCGGGCAGCGCCTCCGCGGTCAGGCCGGTCGTGTCCTGCCGACGCATCGCGGTCGCCGCCTCGTAGGCCTCGGGGTATTCGCCGTAGCCGAGGTGCAGGGTGATCTCTGACGCGTGCGCGACCCGGATCATGTCACTGATGCCGCGCGTGGCCGCGATCGAACGGCCGTCCGCGATCGCGCGGCGCAGCGACTTCCTGTCACCGCGGAACGCGAGGACGCGCGTCGCGGAAAAACTGGCCAGCTGGCCGGGACTCGTTCGCGCGGGGCGGGCGCGGCGGCCAGCGCCGCGATGGCCTCGCGGAGCAGCGGGGCGGCCGCCAGGTAGCGGCCGCTCAGCAAGGTTGCCAGGCCGGCGAGCAGGAGATCCTCGGGCGTGCGCTCTGCCGGGTCGTCGCCGAGGGCGGTCAGGATGCGGCGGCCGAGTTCGGCCGGGGTGATCGCGGTCATCAGCTGGCCGGCGGAGAACGTCGCCGTGACGGCCTCGCGCAGTATTTCCCTTGCCATGCCCGGTGCCTCTTCTGTGCAAGACAGGGCCGCGTCCAGCAGGAGGGCGGGCGCCTCGGCGACTCCCCGGCCGGTCGCGAGGCGGGCCTGGACGCGCAGATGCTCCGCCTGGGCACGGTCCGCTGGTGACGCGTCTGGTGGTACCTGGCTGGCCAGGGATTCCGCACGGAAGGGAGCGCCGCCGAACAACGCTGCCTCGGCGGCCCTCAGACGACGCCGCGCCTGTTGCGGATCCCGCGGGCTGAGCTCGGCTGCCCTGGCGAGGAAGGCGGATTCGTTCAGCGGGGAGCCGCGGTCGTGTACCTGGCCGCGTTCGGGCTGGATGTGGGCGAGAGCTGCGCCAGCGTGCAGCAGCCGTTCCCGCCGCCGCTGCTCGCCTCCACCAACGTCCCGACGCCCTACCCGGCGGTCGGCGCGGCAGGGGGACCAGACCTGTACGTCGGCAAGGAACGGTTCAGGGAGACGTTCTGCGCCGACGTCCCCGTCGACATGGCCGACGTCATGTTCGCGACGCAGCGGCCGCTTTCGGCCGCCGCGCTGACCGAGAACGCGACCGCGGCCGGGTGGAAGACCAAGCCGTCCTGGTTCCTAGTGTCCGAACACGACAACGCCATATCGCCGGACGCGGAACGGTTCATGGCCAAGCGGATGGGCGCGACCACGGAGTCGATCGACGGATCGCACACAGCGTTCATCGCCAGGCCGG
>DATBBI010000247.1:0-2182 GCA_036271115.1 Trebonia sp. | reverse complement strand
CGGCGGTCCAGGGGACGGCGACTGCGTGCTGGTGACCGCCACCGAGAACGGCGTGCTCCGCGCCATCCTGCACTTCGTGCCCTGGGGCACCGACGGGCTGTCGCTCGACCTGATGCGGCGCGACAGGACCGCCCAGCCAGGACTGAACGACTTCTTGATCACGGAGGCGATCAAGGCCGCCCCCGGGCTTGGCGTCAAGCGCATCTCGCTGAACTTCGCGATGTTCCGCGCGGCGCTCGAGCGGGGCGAGCGAATCGGGGCCGGCCCGGTGCTGCGGGCCTGGCGCGGGCTGCTGGTGTTCGCCTCCCGCTGGTTCCAGATCGAGTCGCTGTATAAGTTCAACGCCAAGTTCTGCCCGATCTGGGAGCCGCGGTTCTTCGTGTACCCCGGCACCCGCGACACGCCCAGGATCGCGATGGCCGCGCTTGAGGCGGAGGCGTTCCTGGTCTGGCCCAAGCTCGAGGTCAAGCGGTACGCCAGGCGGCTCGCCCGCGCGCTGGGACTCGGCAAGCTGCGGGTGCGCGCCGCTGCGCGGCGGGAGCCGCCCGGCGTCACGCCCGGCTAGGTAAGCTAGGCAAGATGCCGAACGTGTCGGGGATTCCAGGGCTCCCGGGTCTGCCCGGCGCGCCAGCCGCCGACCGCTGCCTGGTCATGGGCGTGGTCAACGTGACGCCCGACTCGTTCTCCGACGGGGGCCAGTGGTACGGCGCCGCGGACGCGATCCAGCACGGCCTTGACCTTGTAGCGCAGGGCGCCGACATCGTGGACGTCGGCGGCGAGTCCACCCGGCCGGGAGCGCAGCGCGTCTCGGCGGAGGAAGAGCTGCGCCGGGTCATGCCGGTCATCACCGAACTGGTCAAGGCCGGGGTAGTGGTCAGCGTGGACACGATGCGCGCCCAGGTGGCCGAGGCCGCCCTCGAGGCCGGGGTGAGCCTGGTCAATGACGTAAGCGGCGGGCTCGCCGACCCGTACATGCCCCGGGTGGTGGCGGAAACAGGGGTGCCCTACGTCGTCGTGCACTGGCGCGGACACAGCCACGACATGAACTCGCGCGCCATCTACGAGGACGTGGTCCGGGAGGTCAGGGACGAGCTCGCCAAGCGGATCTGGTCGGTGACCGCCGAGGGCGTGGACCCGTCGCTCATCGTGGTGGACCCTGGGCTCGGTTTCAGCAAGCAGCCAGGCTGGCAGGGCCCTGACGCGCACAACTGGGAGCTGCTGACCAGGCTGCGAGAGGTCGCGCACATCGGCGGCTATGACTTCCCCGTGCTCGTCGGCGCGTCCCGCAAGCGGCACCTCGGCCGGCTGCTCGCTGCGCCGGACGGCACGCCCCGGCCGTTCGCCGAGACCGACGACGCCACCGTCGCGGTGACCGCGCTCGTCGCGGCCGAGGGCGCCTGGTGCGTGCGGGTCCACCGCGTCCCCGCCAACGCGGACGCGGTGCGGGTGGCCGCCGCCTGGCGCGCCGCCGCGACCCGGTCATGACGGCAGCGGCGAGGTCTGTCGTACTGGCGCTCGGCAGTAACCTCGGGGAGAGGCGCGACATCCTGCAAGGGGCTGTCGACGCCATCGCCGCGATACCGGAGGTGCAGGTCATGGCGGTGTCGCCCGTCTACGAGACGGTGCCTGTCGGCGGTCCGCCCCAGCCGGACTACCTGAACGCCGTGCTGCTGGCCCGTACCGCGCTGCCGTCACGGGCGCTGCTCGGCCGGCTGCATGAGATCGAGGCCGCGTTCGACCGGGAGCGCTTCGTGCGCTGGGGCCCGCGCACACTGGACATCGACATCATCACCGTCGCCGGCGAGGTCAGCGCGGACCAGGACCTGACGCTGCCGCACCCCAGGGCGTACGAGCGCGCGTTCGTGCTCGCCCCGTGGCACGACGTGGACCAGGACGCGGAGCTCCCCGGCTACGGCCCGGTCGCGGCCCTGCTGGCCGCGGCCGACCAATCCGGCATCCGCAGGAACGGCACGGTGCGCGCATGAAGCCGACCCGCGCGCGGAGCCTGCTGCTCACCGGCGTGCTCGCCACCGGGGTGACCTGGGCGCTGCTGACCGTCATCTACAGCAAGCTGCCGCCGCTCACCTGGACAGGCATCCCCGCCCTGCTGCTCGCGGCGGCGGTAGAGGCGTGGACCGGCCGCGACCTGCGTGCGCGCATCATGGGCAACAACCCCGGCACC
>DATBBI010000246.1:0-5212 GCA_036271115.1 Trebonia sp. | reverse complement strand
CGCGCGCAGCAGCACGTCGGTGAACCCGCCGGTCGACGCGCCCGCGTCCAGGCACCGCTTCCCCGCCACCGTCAGGCCGCCGCCGGCGAACACGGCGAGCGCCCCGGCCAGCTTGTGCCCGCCGCGCGAGACGTACTCCGGGCCTTCGTCATCGGCCGCCACGGTCACCGGCGCGTCCCTGCTCACCTGGGTCGCGGCCTTGGCGGCGGTCTGCCCTGACACCGCCACCCGCCCCGCGGCGATCAGCTCCGCCGCCTGCTCGCGGGACCTGGCCAGCCCCCGCCTGACAAGCTCGGCGTCCAGCCTGGACCGCACGGTCACCGCCGGCCCAGCTCCCCTTGCTCGCCGGGCCGGCCGGGCTCGCCGGACGCCCCTGGCGTGCCGGGCGCCCCGGGCGCGCCTGGCGTGCCGAGCTCGCCGAGGATCTCGCGGAGCCGGTCGTGTACGGCCTCGAGCGCCTCGGGCCGGTCATCGAGCGGCAGGTCATCTACGCCGGCGAGATCAGCAACGGCCTCGTCCACCCTGGAGTCACCGGTGCCTTCGGGAGTCGGCTGCGTACGTTCGGGATCCATGTTTTGATTTTCCTCCGGCTCAGGGAGACCAGCGCGCTGCCCGGAATGCGCTACCCTCCGCGTGAACGGTACCGCCCATTGAGGAACGAGGCGCACATGAAGTCGGCTGAAGAATGCCGTGAGGCGCTGCAGAAGCTGGCGAGCAGGCTGTCCGAGCTGAATCCTGCCGACCGGGAGGCTTATTTCGGCAACCGGACGATGAGCGTCACGATTCCCGATCTCGGCGTTACGTTCGCGACCAAGCTGGATTCAGGGGACGCTGCGGTGCGGGAGGTCGGGCCTGGCGAGCCGCCCGCCGACATCCGGCTGACCGCGAACAGCGACGAGGTGGTGTCGCTCGCCGAGTCGCCGATGAACATCGCCCGCGCCTGGGTGGCGGGCCGGGTGAAGATCGACGCGAGCATGAAGGACCTGCTCCGGCTACGCAAGCTGCTGTAACGCGGCCGTCGTCCGGCGCCGCCGGCGGCGCGCCGCGAGCAGCGCGGCGCACGCCAGCGCAGCCACGCCGGCCACGACGAGAGCCCCGGACACCAGGTACCACGGCCGGGCGGACGGCAGGGCGCTGATCACGCCCGGCGGCGGCCCGTCGCCGAAGCGGACGCTTGCGGCGACCGTCCCCGGCGCGCCGGCCTGCGCTGTCGCCGTCAGGCCCGCGACCTTGCCCGCGTCGAGGACCGCGTCGTATGGGTCGAGCACACCGAACCCTTCGGACTGCGAGTACCCGCCGCCCGGACGGTCGCGAGCGGACATCGCGATCGCGCGGGCCACCAGCGCCGGCGGTATCCGCGGCCACCGCTCCTTGATCAGCGCGGCCGTCGCCGCGACGAACGGGACAGCGACGGCGGACCCGTCGATCTCATAGCCGCCCGGCGGTATCAGCTCGGAGTTGGACGGGGCCGAGATGAGAACGGAGTTGTTGGCCTCCATCGGGTTCGCCGTGTACGGCGCCGTCCAGCCCGGGAACGCGATCGCGGAGACTCCGATGACACCGGCGACGCCGGCCGGGTATACGTAATCCGGGCCAGGCGCGCTGGTCTGGCTGTCCTCCGGCGCGACGACCACGACGTTCCTTGACAGCGCATAGCGCACCGCGTCCAGCATCTCGGGCTCAGGCGTCTGGAAGCTGTCGTCGATGGCGATGACCGCGGCGCCGTGGCCGACCGCGTACCTGACCGCCTGGGCGATAGCCTGCTGCGGGTCGGAGGGCGGTTCGTAGTAAAACGACTTGTAGCCGGGCTCAGCGGGGTCCGGTTCCACGCGCAGCGACAGGATCCGGGCACCTCTAGCGAGGCCGGGCACGCCGGGGACGCCGGCGAACAACGTGGCCATCAGCGTCCCATAGGTGTGCGACAGCGGAACTTGCGGCTGGAAGATGTAATCGGGGCCGCTGGTCACCCGGCTCGCGAGGCCGGCGACGCTGGTGTCGACGCCGGTGGACAGCAGCGCGATCGTGACGCCCTGGCCAGTGGCCTCGCCGCTGACCGCGTTCAGGTCGGACTGCAGCTGGTTCCAGGCGCCAGGCGGCAGGTGCCTGGGCCGGCCGGCGGCGGCTGGGGCGGCCGACGCCACGGGCGCGAGGGCTGTCAGCGCCGCCATGGCGGTCACGATAGCGGCGGCGGCCGCGCGGGCCGCGCGACTGGCTAGCATCGGACGTCCTTGTCGGCGCACGGGTCCGCCGGAGCCAGGAACGTGTCGGTCAAGGCGGACACGATGCCGTCGGCCAGGTTGATCGTCGCGCTTACCCCCAGGTTGCCAAGAGGGGTGTCGGCCGGCTCCAGCGTCGTCGGCCGGCCGTCGGAATAGCCGACGGCATACAGGAGCAGGTAGGGTCCCGTGGCCGCCGGCGCGGTGTACGTCTCGCGCGCCCTGACGGTGAACGCATTGGCAACCGTGCCGGGGAAGCTGACCGGCAGCAGCCCGCCATGGGTGCCGACCTCGAGCAAGCGCAGCGCCGTCAGCGCGGCGCCCGGGCTGTCCATCACCGCGATTCCGATGGTCGCCAGTGCGGTCCCCGACGCGTCGGCGTACGTGGCTCGCAGCATGGTCACGCAGCCCGCCGCTGCCAAGACCGGTGCCGCCTTGGCGTCCACGGCGCCGCGGCACGACGCCCGCGGCGCGATCCCGACCCGGGTGGCCGCTTCGCTCGGTCCCAGGCTCAGGTAGCTAACCGAAGACGGGAAGATCTGCCCGGCGCTAAGCCGCTCCCACAGGACCGCCTGCTCGCGCTCCCCGGCCGCGGTGATCTGGGCCTGGGTGGGGTGCCGGCCAGCGGCCTCGGCCAGCCTCGTCGCGCCCGCGCCCGCCGTGCCGAGTCCCAGCAGCGCCAGCAACCCGACCATGATCCAGAACGTGCGGTGGCGTCTCCCGCGCGTCGCTCCGGCCCCGCCAGCGGGCGCCGGCGGTCCAGCGGGGCTCGCCTCCGGCGCCAACCGCCAGTTGCCCCCGTCTGTCCCGGAATGCAGCGCATTGCCATCCGTCACAGCCGGGAACTATAGAGCTCTCAGCCAGGGTCAAACCAGCTATTCGGGTAATCGCGGTTTCTCACCGGCGGAGGAGCCGGATCCGGCGCCGGAGGCGGGCAGCTGACGGGCGGGTAGGCCTTCGGCGGGTAGTTCGGCGGGACCGGCTGCGGGGCGGCTGGGCTGGCCCAGGCGGTCTGCTGCCACAGCGGCGCTTGCGGCTGCGGACGCTGCTCACGCCTGTCGCGCCTGTCGCGCCTGGACCGGCGGAGCAGCCAGGCCAGCAGGACCGTGGTGATGATCGCGCACACCGCGCCGCCGTAGGCCGCGGCGGAGTAGCCGATGATCAGCCTGGTGTTCCTGTGTACCACCTGGATCGGGTGGGGCGCCGCGCTCCTCCGGCCAGGCGAGCCGAGCGAGCCGAAGAACCTGGCCGCGGCGAGTCCGGTCGCGGGTTCGGCGGCAGCCAGCCGTCCCGCCGCCCGCAGCGCGGCGGCCGCGTCCACCTCGCCGAAGCCGGTTCCCGTGCTGTACCCGCCGGACGGCCGGCGGGCGGTGCTCGTGATCAGCGCCTGCGTGACGAGCGCGGGGCTCAGCGCCGGGTAGCGGCTCCTGATGAGCGCCGCTACGCCGCTGACCAGGGCGGCGGACGGGCTGGTGCCTTCCGCGTCGAGGTACTCTCCGCCGGGGCCTGCGCCGATCACGCCCACGCCTGGCGCGGAGAGCAGGACGGAGCTGTTCTGCTCGGAGAAGAAGGCGCGGGCGCCGCTGCTGGTGACGGCCGCCACGGCGATCACCCCGGTGAACGAGGCGGGGTAGATGTAGGGGGCGAAGCCGCTGCTTGTTCCGTCGTTGCCTGCCGAGGCGACGACCACGACGCCCTTGCTGACCGCGTAGCCGATCGCCGCGCGCAGGTTGCCCGCCGGGTCGGCGGAGCCGAGCGACATGTTGATGACCGTGGCGCCGTGCCTGACGGCGTAGTAGATGCCGTTGCTGATGGCGTCGGCGAACCGCTTGTCCTGGTTGTAGGCCTGCAGGCCCGGCTCGCCGTCGTCGAGGATGACGCGGACGGCGAGGATCTTCGCGTCCGGCGCGACGCCCATGACGCCGAGCGTGTCGTCAGGGCCGCTGCCGTGCCCGGCGATCAGCGAGGCGATGTAGGTCCCGTGATCGAGGGGCGGCTGGTAGCCGGGCGGGTCGGCGCCCGTCGTGTAGTCAGGGCCGGTGCTGACATCGCCGGCCAGGTCCGGTGCGGCCGGGTCCACGCCGGTGTCGAGCACGGCGACCGTCACGCCTGTGCCTTTGGCGGCCTGCCAGGCGGCCGGGACCTCGATCTGGTCGAGCGCCTGCATCTCGTCGGGCCTGACCGCGGCCAGGTCGGGCGGCGGGGGCGGCAGGCCTGGCCCCGGATCGGCGCAGGACCATTGCGTGCCGCCGCAGCGGACGGTGACGGGCTTGGCGAGCGGCGCGGCGACGGCGGTGACCAGCTGGGTCGCCGGGTCGAAGACCACGTCCCTGCGCTCGCCGTCGGCGCTGGCAGGCCTGCCGTCCGCGTACCCGGCGACGGCGAGCACGACGTACGGTCCGGCCAGCTGCGCGACCGCCAGCTGCCGGGCAGCGTCTCCGAACAGCGCGGCGGGCGTGCCCGGCATCGCCAGCGCCCGCAGCCCGGTGGCCGGGTACTGCGCGGGCGGCAGGCTGTCGTAGAAGCCGGACGCCCGCGCGGTGCTGCCGAACGCCAGCACGCCGAGCGTGTAGACCGCGCCGTGCAGCTGGTCGGTGTAGTCGGCGCGCAGGGCGGCGACGCAGCCGTCGGCGTGCGCCCGGCTCGCCAGCGTGACGTCGACCGCGGCTGCGCACGCCTCGCTGGGCGCTATGCCGACCCGGCTGGCCGTCTCCGTGGTATTCAGGCTGGTCGTGTAGGCGATGCTGGCGGGGAAGACCCGGCCGGCCGGCTCTCGTTCCCAGCGCTGCGCGACCCCGGAGGCGGCGGCCGCGGAAATCTCAGCGGCGGTGGGCTTGCGGACCAGCTCCGCGTGTGCCCGGCCGCCGGCGACAACAGCCACGGCGAGGCCGAGGGCGGCGGCGACCGCGCACGCAATGATCCGTACCGCGCGCCCTGGGGTCACGCGAAGAGATTAGCCGGCGATGATTAACCGCATGGGAGATCTGATCCTGTTG
>DATBBI010000245.1:0-39937 GCA_036271115.1 Trebonia sp. | reverse complement strand
ATCGTGAAGATAGCCCAGAAGACCGAGGAAACCGGCATGGACGTGTTCGCGATCGGCGAGCACCACAACCCGCCGTTCTTCAGCTCCTCGCCCACGACCCTGCTCGCCTACATCGCCGCGACCACCAAGCGGCTGATCGTGACCACGAGCACCACGCTGATCACCACCAACGACCCGGTGCGCATCGCCGAGGAGTACGCGATGCTCCAGCACCTGAGCAAGGGCCGGATGGACCTGATGCTCGGCCGCGGCAACACCGCCCCGGTGTACCCCTGGTTCGGCCAGGACATCAGGCAGGGCCTGCCGCTCGCGCTGGAGAACTACAACCTGCTCCACCAGCTGTGGCGCGAGGACGTGGTGGACTGGAAGGGCAAGTTCCGCGGTCCGCTGCAGGGCTTCACCTCCATCCCGCGGCCGCTCGACGACGTGCCGCCGTTCGTCTGGCACGGCTCGATCCGCTCCCCGGAGATCGCGGAACAGGCCGCCTACTACGGCGACGGCTTCTTCGCCAACAACATCTTCTGGCCGAAGGAGCACTACATCCGGCTGATCCGGTTCTACCGGCAGCGCTTCGCCCACTACGGCCACGGCACGGAGAAGCAGGCGATCGTCGGCCTCGGCGGCCAGGCGTACCTCGCGAAGAACTCCCAGGACGCCAAGCGTGAGTTCCTGCCCTACTTCAACGAGGCGCCGGTCTACGGCCACGGACCGTCCATGGAGGACTTCATGGCGATGACCCCGCTGTCCGTCGGCAGCCCGCAGGAGGTCATCGACAAGACCCTGACCTTCCGCGAGCACTTCGGCGACTACCAGCGCCAGCTGTTCCTGATGGACCACGCGGGCCTGCCGCTCGACAAGGTCCTCAACCAGCTGGAGCTGCTCGGCGGCGAGGTGATCCCGGTGCTCCGCAAGGAGATCGCGGCCAGGCAGGACCCGGAGACCGCGCCGGCCCCGACCCATGAGCTGCTGGTCAAGGCCAAGTACGGCGACGCGGAGCCGCGCCAGCCGCGCCCGAACGCGAACCGCGGCGACAACGTCACCGGCTCGACCCCGTACCAGGACAGCGCGGAGCAGTTCCAGGCCGAGTACCCGGAGATATGACGGACGTGGCCGACCACAGACATCCCGCCAACGACGCGTGGGAGGCGCTGCTCACCGCCCACGCGTCGCTGATCAAGCGGTTCGCCGCCGAGGACATCTGGGAGGACATCTCCATGCGGGAGTACGACGTCCTCTACACGCTGTCCAAGTGCCCGGAGCCGATCCGGCTGACCGAACTGAACCGGCACGTGCTGCTCAGCCAGCCGGCCGTGTCCCGCATGGTGGACCGGCTGGCGGACCGCGGGCTCATCGGCCGCGAGCCGGACCCGGCGGACGGCCGCGGCATCCGGCTCGCGCTCACCGACGCCGGCCGTGAGCTGCAGCGCAGGATCGGCCGCCGCCACGCTCGCGACGTCGCTCGCGCCATGACCGCCGAACTCACCCCGGCCGAGCTCCGCCAGCTCGAAGAGATTTCCCTGAAGCTAGCAAGGAACAGCACATGACCAACGAGACGTTCCGCGTCGCGGTCGTCACCGCGGGCACCAGCGACCCGTCCTCGACCAGGCTGCTCGCCGACCGGGCAGCCCAGCGGGTCGAGGCGATCGCGGCCCGCCACGGGCACGCGGCGATCACCAGCGTGATCGAGCTGCGCGAGATCGCCACCGACGTCACCACCGCGCTGACCTCCCAGCTGATCACCCCCCGACTGCAGCAGGCGATCGACGCGCTCGCCGCCGCCGACGGCGTCATCGCCGCCACCCCGGTGTACAAGGCCGCCGCGAGCGCGCTGTTCACCTCGTTCATCCACGTGCTCGACAACGACCTGCTCATCGCCAAGCCGGTGGTGCTGGCAGCCACCGCGGGGACGGCCAGGCACGCGCTGGTTGCGGACCAGGAGATGCGCCCGCTGTTCGCCTTCCTGCGCGCCATGACCGTGCCCACCTCGCTGTTCGCCGCCCCGGAAGACTGGAGCGACCCGGCGCTGGCCAACCGCATCGACAGGGCCGCGGTCGAGCTCGTGCTGCTGATGGAGAGCGGGTTCGCCCGCAAGGTCAGGGACGAGTCCTGGGACAGTTACCAGCACGAGCTCGGCAGCGCTGGCGGCACCGAGGTCGGCATCGACCTCGACACCGACTTGATGCGCCTGGCGACCGGCGGCTCCGCCGCCTTATCCCCGTGCACGCCTGGCGACGCGGGTATGGGAGGCTAATCTTCGTCCGCGCCGAAGGGGGCATGCCGTGTCAGGAGCCGCGCCCGAGCCGCAGCCCGTGGTGGTCCCGCTGACCGCCGCCGCCATCTTCCTCGTGGTCACCGTGAACCCCGGCGGCGAGCAGACCGTCCGGGACCTACTGCCTGACATCACCGCCCTGCAGCGCTCTGTCGGCTTCCGGATTCCCGACGGTGAGCTCGCGGTGGTCGTCGGGATCGGCTCCGGGGCCTGGGACCGGCTGTTCGGCGGGCCGCGCCCGGCGGAGCTGCACCCCTTCCGCGAGCTGACGGGCCCCCGCCACCATGCCCCGGCCACCCCTGGTGACCTGCTCTTCCACATCAGAGCCAGCCGGATGGACCTGTGCTTCGAGTACGCCACCCAGGTGATGGCCAGGCTCAGCGGCGCGGTCACGGTAGCGGACGAGGTGCAGGGCTTCCGGTACTTCGACGAGCGGGACCTGATCGGGTTCGTCGACGGCACCGAGTCCCCTGGCGGTACCGCGGGGAACAGGGCCGCGTACGTCGACGGCGCGGACGACCCGGACTTCGCCGCGGGCAGCTACGTGATCGTCCAGAAGTACGTGCACGACCTGCCGGCGTGGAACGCGATCTCCATCGAGGAACAGGAACGCGTGATCGGCCGGTCGAAGCTGGACGACATCGAGATGCCAGACGACGTGAAGCCGGCCAACTCGCACGTGGCGCTGAACACGGTGACCGGCCCGGACGGCGAGGAGCAGAAGATCATCCGGGCGAACATGCCGTTCGGCAACCCGGGCGCCGCCGAGTTCGGCACCTACTACATCGGCTACGCGGCCACCCCGTCGATCACCGAGCACATGCTCACCAACATGTTCATCGGCAGCCCGCCAGGCAACACCGACCGGATCCTCGACTTCTCCACGGCGCTTACCGGCTGCCTGTTCTTCGCGCCGTCCGCGGACTTCCTCGACGACCCGCCCGACGCGCCGGGGACACCCGGGGAGCCGGCGGCGGTTCAGGCCGCGCCGCTGGCCGCCGGCGGGGACGGTTCGCTCGGCATCGGCTCGCTCAAGGGAAAGGAAGGCTAGCAGGCATGGCGATGAACAACCTGCACCGCGAACTCGCGCCGATCTCGGCCGCAGCGTGGGCCAGCATCGAAGAGGAGGCCGCGCGCACGTTCAAGCTGCACGTCGCCGGCCGCCGCGCCGTGGACGTCTCCGGCCCGGACGGCCTCGGGCTGGCCGGCGTCGACACCGGCCACCTGACCCCCATCGAGGCGCCGGAAGACGGGGTCAAGGCGGCGCTGCGCGCCTGGCGGCCCGTGGTGGAGCTCACCGTCCCGTTCACCCTCGACCGTGAGCAGATCGACTCCGTCGAGCGCGGCGCGCAGGACCCGGACTGGCAGCCGGTGAAGGACGCCGCGAAGCGGATCGCCTTCGCCGAGGATCGGGCGGTCTTCGACGGCTACGCGGCGGCCCAGATCACCGGCATCAGGCAGGCGTCGTCCAATCCGGGCCTGTCGCTGCCCTCAGACGTGAAGAGCTACCCGGACGCGGTCAGCAAGGCGGTCAGCGAGCTGCGGCTGGCCGGTGTAGCCGGCCCGTACTCGCTGCTGCTGTCCGCGGACGCGTGGACCGCGGTGAGCGAGACCTCCGACCACGGCTACCCGATCATGGCGCACCTGGAGCGCCTGCTCGACGGCGATATCTGGTGGGCCCCGGCGATCGACGGCGCGCTGCTGCTGACCGGCCGCGGCGGCGACTACGAGCTGCGGCTCGGCCAGGACCTGTCCATCGGCTACCTGTCCCACGACGCGGACCAGGTGCGGCTCTACTTCATCGAGTCGTTCACGTTCTCCGTCTACACCACCGAGGCGAGCGTCGCGATCGGCGCCTGAGCCACGCCCGTCAGCCCGCCGGGAACGGCCGGCGCGACACGATCGCGCGGATCGTGGTCTGCGTGTGCCGTTCCACGAGCGGGTTGGCGGAACCGCCGTCCGGCTCGCCCCACACGAGCTCGACCTCCGAGCCGAACTCCAGGTCGGCCTCGTTGATCATCGCGAGGGAGATCCAGCTCCGGACGTTCGACGAGTAGATGGCCAGCGGCGATACGCCGGTCAGCCGGCCGTCCTTCTCGACGCGGTCCACGTGGGCGCCGCCGTAGAAGGCCGCGGGCATCTCGATGTACTTGAATCGCTTGTCGCCAGGCTCGTACATGCTGGCGAAGATCTTCGCGACGTCGCCGGCGTTCCAGAACAGCCAGACCTTCCGCCGGTGCGGCCGCGACGCCAGCCGCTCCAGCGCGTCCCGGCCGATGAACTCGTGGTCGAACTTGATGATCTTCCCGTAGCCGAGGTCCCACGGAGTGACGTACAGGTCCTCGGTCCGGTCGGGCACGTAGCTGCCGGCTAGCGCGAGGTTCCCCTCGAAGCCCCGCTTGGGGAGCCACTCGCGGTACGCCTTCATCGCCGGCCCGGTGTAGATCGCGGGCACGGTGTTGGCGACCCAGCCGGACTCGGTGGCCACCGACGCGTAGGCGCGGGCGCCGATCTGTCGCAGGCCGTGGTCCGCCCCGGCTTCAAGCAGCGTGTCCCGCACGCTCTCGAACTCGTCGTAAGGCCCGAAGAACTCCAGGCCGGGGAATCCGGACATGCGGTGGTTGAGCGCGGTCACCTCGTGCTTGCCGACGTGGAACTTGCCCATGCGGAAGAACGGGATCTCGGGCATCGGGCCGCCGTTGACCGCGTCGAAGATCGGGCCGGCGAGCGGTCCCTGGAGCTGGAGGCGGAACAGTTCGCGGCCCTTCGGGTTGTTCGCCGTCCGCGGGTCAAGGCGGACGGAGACGTCGTAAGGGCCCGTCTCGGCGTGATACTGCACCCAGTTCAGCGCGGGCGGCCGCCCGACCAGCCGCACGTGGTTCTCCGCCAGGCAGAACAGGATGCAGTCGCCGACCATGTAGCCGTCGTAGCCGACCGTCACGAACTGCTTCGCCTGCATCGCGCCGAAGTCCTTGAAGCTGTTCGCGCCGACGTCGGACAGCAGCCGGTACGTGTCAGGACCCTCGACGGTCAGGTCAGACATGTGGTGCGACAGGTCCATCAGCGCGGCGGTGGTCCGCCAGGACTCCTGCTCGTCCCGCCAGTTGGTGAACTCGGACTTGATCGGCAGCGGGAAACCCCCTGACCCGCTGCGCAGCAAGGCGAGCGGTCCGCCGGCCGCGTTGATCGCGTCTTCAAGACTGGGCATGCTCTCTCCTCGTGCTGGCTCCGGTGCCGCGAATGCAGTGCCCTCATGCTAGGAGGCTGCCAAGTACTTCACAAGTGATTGACAAGTACTTGTTTTTAAATCTCCGAGTGGTACTCTCCTGCCCATGGCCGACCGACAGGCCAGGGAGGCCCTGGCGAGCGCGTCGCAGGTGCCCGCGCACGCCTGGCCCGGCGACAGCGTCGGCTACCTGGTCTGGCGCGCGCACCTGGTGTTCCGGCGAGCTTTCGACGACGGCCTCGCCGAGCTCGACGTCACGATGGCGCAGGTCGGGCTGGCCGGCGAGCTTATGGCGCGCGGTCCACGGACGGTCGCCGACCTGGCCCGGATCATCGGCATCACCCCGCAGGGCGCCGCGCTCGCCATCGGCCATCTGCGCGACCTCGGCTGGGTGACAGAGAGCCAGGCCAAGGGGCGCGGCCGGGCCATCCTGCTGGAGATCACCGACAAGGGCCGCGACGGGTACCTCAAGGCGGCCGGCGTTGTCGAGCAGGTGGACAAGGCGATGACGAGCGGCTTGACCCCTGCCGAGCGGGACGCCGCCCTGGCCGCCCTGAAGGTCGTCACCGACACGGCCGGGCCGAGGTAACCGAGCCCGGTTCGCGACGGCCATGCCGACGCTGGCCTGGGATGGAGGCCAGCAGGCCAGCGCCGGCATGGGATCGGGGAGCAGCGCGGCGCCGGTCAGCCGGCCGCCCGGTAACTGGTGCGGGCGTGTTCGCTATACGGTGCGGGCGCCACGGTGGCGCGGATGCGCGGGAAGCCAAGCTCCGCGTCCGGGGCCGTCCCGTGCCCCGGGTGCTCGCCCCAGCTCACGGTCACCTCGGTGCCGGGCGCCGCGTACTGCCTGTCGATGACCGCCAGGGACAGGACAGCGCTGGCGGGGGCGAGCGAGGCCGTGTGATAGGCCTGGCCGGCCAGCTCACCGCCGGACTCCACGCGGTAGCGGCCGTTGCTGAGCGCGAGTTCCTGGCCGGGCGCGATGGCCAGGGCCGCGTCGGCGGGGTCGAAGACCAGCGTGACCTTGGTCCGCCGGACGCTGTCTTTGGCCTTGAGCAGGGCATCGCGGCCGATGAAGTCGTGGCCGAAGGAGATCGACCGGCCGTAGCCCAGCTCGTACGGCGAGACGTAGTAATCCTCGATGCTGTCGGAGAAGAAGCTGCCGTACAGCGGGTTCTGGCCCTCGAAGGAGTACAGGCCGAGGTGCTTCCGGTAGCCGGCCAGGTCCGGGCTGGTGTAGATCGCCGGAGCAGGGGCGGCGATCCAGCCGCTCTCCACGCCTGAGGTGGGATAGGCGAGCGCGCCGACGTGCACCAGGCCCAGGGGCTCCCCGGCCGTCAGCAGGGCCTCCTTTACCGCCGCGCCGTCTTGCCAGTCGCCGATGAACTCGTACCCGTCCTGCCCGGCCATGTTGTGGCGCAGCGCGCGGAAGCGCCGCCCCGCGAGCGTGACGGGGGCCGAGTGGAAGAACTTCACCGTCGGCAGCGGGCCGCCGAACACCCGGGCCACCAGGTCGGCCGCGAGCGGGCCCTGGACCTGGTACCGGAACAGCCGCGGATCCGCGCCACCGCGGAACAGCGACTGCGGATCGGTCACGTAAGTCACGTCGTAGCCGCCGGCGTCGGCGTCGGCGTGGTATTTCACCCACTCCTGAGCGGCGGAGACGCCGCTGAGGATGTACTCATGCTCGCCGGTCCGCAGCAGGATGCCGTCGGTGATGATGTTGCCGTCTGCCGCCACGGGGACGAACTGCTTGGCCTGGCCGACGGCGAAGTTCTCGTAGTTGTTCGCGCTGACGGCCGCCAGCAGCCGGGTCGCGTCCGGCCCCTCGATGAACGTGTCCGACATGTGGTGGGACAGGTCCGCGATGCTCACGCCCTCGTGCCAGGCGGCCTGCTCCTGCCGCCACCCGGCGTACTCCGGCTCGATCAGCTCCGGGGTCCAGGGCGGCGAGCCCGGCTTCCACAGCAGCCTGACCGGCGATCCCGCCTGGTCGATACCGTCCTGCAGGCTCGGTGCCGCCATCACGCGTCCTCTCGCCATCGAATGGGACGTGACTTGTCGAGATCGATCTACTAGACCGATCTAGCGGCGACTGTAACAGCCGGGGAACCTGGTGGGAAGATCCCACGGCGGATAACTGCGCGGGCGCCGGGACTCAGGCGGATTCGCGGACGATCACCTGCGCGGGCCCGGCGGTGAACCCGTTGCCATCGAGTCCCAGCACCAGGCGCGCCGTCCGGCGCCCATGGTCCTCGGCGTCGATGTGCACGGTGGTGAGCGTGGGCGAGAACAGGGCGCCGTACGCGGTGTCGTCGAACCCGATGACGGCCAGCTCGCCTGGCACGCTCAGGCCGATGTCACGCGCAGCGGCCAGCACGCGCAGCGCCACGTCGTCGTCGAAGGCGGCGACCGCAGTCACCGCCGGGTTGGCGTCGAGGAACGCCCGGACCGCGCCGGCGCTGCTGCCGCGGTCCCGCGGCACGGTGAGGGGCAGCGGCGCGGGCAGCCCGATCCTGGCTGCCGCCTCGCGGGCGAACCGCAGCCGGATCGGTCCCAGCGGCGGATCGCCGTCCGGTATCGCGACGGCGATCCCGGAGTGGCCGCGATCGGCCAGGTAGCGCAGCTGGACTTCGACGTTCCCGGCGAGGCCGCCGTGCCAGCCGCCGTCGTCGAACTCGTGACCGGACGCCAGGTAGTCCGGCATCCGCAGCACCGCGCGCGGTGAGATGGCCTCGATGAGCCGCTGCTGCGATCCGGGGGCGGAATGGCCGTGCCTGACGAGCAGGACGTACTCGTGCGCGGCCAGTTCCTCATCCAGTCCCTGCGTGAAGGTGCGCAGGTAGTTCCCCTCGTAGCCGGAGTCGATGCTGAGCACGATGACCCGGGACGACCCTTCGCGCAATGCGCGCGCGATCGAGTGCGGGACGTAGCCGAGACCCTGCGCGGTCTCGCGGACACGCTGCCGGGTCGCCGCCGATATGGAGATGCCCGGGGCGTCGCTGAGGACGAATCCCGCGGTAGCGCGCGACACCCCTGCCGCCGCGGCCACATCCCGCAGCGTCACGCGCTTTTCGGCCACTCACCACGCTCCGGATCGCCTAAACCGCAACCTTAGCATTCCGGCTCGACCGGTTACGGCATGTAAAACCTTGCGGTTACAGTCGCGGCTAGATCGATCTATAAGGACCGGTCCAGCCCAACCGGCGGGATATGCGGGAGTAAAGCAATGACGCTCATATGGAAGAAATGGCTGGTGCCGGGGACGGCACTCGCCGCCGCGGCACTGCTCGCGGCCTGCAGCTCAAGCTCGAGTTCGACCACGGGCAGCACGAGCGGCACCAGTTCGGCGAGCACCTCCGCGTCGTCGACCAGCCCGGCCGACGCCGGCGTGGCGCTCGCCCAGGCGACCGTCACCAAGCTCGAGGCGACCACGAGCAGCTACCCGGTCCCCACGGCGAGCGTGCCCGGCGTGTCGAAGCTCAAGGGCCGGACCGTGTTCTACATTCCGCTGCTCCAGGACGTGCCCACCTTCGCCGTCGCGGCACAGACCATGAAGGCGGCGCTCACCAGGGCAGGACTCAAGCTCCAGGTCTGCGACGGCCAGGCCCAGCCGACGGCCGTCGCCGCGTGCGTCCAGCAGGCGGTAGGCGCGGATGCTGCCGGGATCGTCCTTGACGCCATTCCCTACGGCATGGCCTACAGTGCCCTCAACGCGGCCGTGGCCAAGGGCGTGCCGGTCCTCGTCGCCGACCAGGTTCCCCAGCCGGCCAGCACGCCCAATACCGACCACGTGAGCTACCTGCCAGGCGCGCAGGACCAGGCGAGCCAGATCGCCTGGTGGACGATCGCGGACTCCAACGGCAAGGCCAACGGGATCATCGCGGAGGAGATCGACAATCCCTCGTCCATCGCGGCCGTGACCGACTCCCTCGCGATCTACAAGAAGTACTGCCCGGCCTGCGTGATCACGGTCAAGCAGATCAGCGCGTCGACCACCGCGCTCGAGGCCGCCGCCGCCAGCTCCAACCTGCAGACCCACCCGGACGCCACCTACTACTACACCGAATTCGAAGACAGCCTTCAGCCGACCATCCAGGGCATCCAGCAGGACGGCAAGGCCTCCGCCATCTCGCTGTCGGTCGGGGCCGGCACCGTGAACGGGCTTGGCCTGCTGAAAAGCGGCCCGCTGGTCAAGGCCGTGGTCGTCGTGGACGAGGCGTACGAGGGATGGGCGCTCACCGACCAGATCCTGCGGATGGCCACCGGGATCGCCCCGGTCCAGGAGACGATCCCGACTCGCCTGTTCACCGAGCAGAACATCGGCACCATCCAGGTCACCACCGCCGACCAGGCCGCGGGCGTCTGGTTCGGCAGCACCTCGTTCGAGGACGACTTCGCGAAGCTCTGGGGAGTGGCGTAACAGGGACGCCTGTCAGGGGAGCAGCACGAGCTTGCCGTGGTTGCGGCCCGCGTCCAGGTCGGCGTGGGCCCGCGCGGCCTCGGCGAGCGGGTAGGTCCGCCACACCGGAACGGTGAGCCGGCCGCTGGCCGCCAGGGCGGCCAGTTCCGGCAGGGACTCCGGCGCGCGGTCCGCCGGGTCCGCGCCGGTGAACCGGACGCCGTGGTCCGCGGCGTTGTCGTCGGCGATGGTGATGACGCGCGCCCGGTCTCCGGCCAGGCTGATCGCGCCGGGGAGCAGGGCGGCCCCGGTCGTGTCGAACACGGCGTCCACCCCGTCGGGCGCCGCGGCACGGACGCGCTCGGTCCAGCCATCGCCGTACCGGACCGCGGTGGCCCCGAGCCCGGTGAGCCGGCCGAGGTCGCCGTCGGCGGCCGTCCCGATGACGCGGATGCCCCTCGCGGTCGCCAGCTGGACCGCGATGATGCCGACGCTGCCGCCGGCGCCCAGGATGACCAGCGTCTGGCCGGCCTTGAGGCCGAGGTGCTTCAGCACCCGGAACGCCGCCTCGCCGACGGTGACCAGGGCCGCGGCGGTCTCCCAGGACAGCGCCGCCGGCTTGGGGACCGGCCGGTCGAGCAGGGCGTACTGGCTGTAGCCGCCGACGGCGGCCACGCCGAATACCTCGTCGCCCGCGGCCGCGGTGGCACCGGGCCCCGCCACGTCGACGACGCCAGCCACGTCCCAGCCAGGCAGCACGGGGAACTGAATGGGGAAGATGCCGTCCATCCGCCCGCTGCGGATCTTGGCGTCGATCGGGTTGACGGCGACCGCACGGACGCGGATCCGGACCTGGCCTGGTCCTGGCTCCGGGATGCCGGCGTCGGACAGCGACAGCACATCCGGGCCGCCGTACCGCGAGTAGGTGATCACTGCGTTCATCGGAACTCCTTGAGGTCGGAACTGCAGACGGCCCGAATAACACAGTTTGTATGATTCATGTTCCGCAAATCATCCACCATGTATGATCCACGAGTGTGAGCTGCATCACACAACCTGTATGGTCTATGACATGGGCTATCGCACGCCAGATCCCGGCAACCCGCGCGTCCAGTCCACCAGGGACCGGATCCTGGCCGCGGCCAGGGAACTGCTCGCCGAGACCGGGCCCGCCGGGCTGACCTACTCGCTGCTCGCCGACCGGGCCGGCGTCACGAGGCAGACGCTCTACCGGCACTGGCCCGCCAGGTCCGGCCTGCTTGTCGACCTGATCCTGGAAGGCTCGGACGGCGGTTACCCGGAACCGGGCGCCGACCCCGCCGTGGTGGCCGCCGAGTGGCTGGCCAGCCTGCGCGCGGGCCTGCGCGACCCGGCGCGGCGGGCCGCGGTGCTGGCCGTCACCGCCCAGGCCGACACCGACCCGGACAGCGCGCAGGCGCTCGCCCAGCTCCTGGCGGACCGCCTCGCCGCGTTCAACGACCTGCTCAAGCCGTCAGGCATCCAGGTCACGGCCGAGGAGTACACCCTGCTGTCCGGGCCGGTGCTGGCCCGGGTCTTCTTCGACCGCGCGGAGGTCACCGATGAGTTCATCGCGGCGGCGGTGGAGCACTGGCTCGCCGCCCCGTCGGAGGAGCCCGGGTAACCCGGTTACCGCCACCAGTGGCGTTCCAGGGCGCGGTCCGTGCCGTGGGTCTGGTCGAGCGCGTCGAGCTCGGCCATATCCTCCCCGGACAGCGTGAAGTCGAAGATCTGCGCGTTCTCCTCGATCCGCTCACGATGCGTGGACTTCGGGATGACCGGCAGGCCGTGCTGGAGGCACCAGCGCAGCAGCACCTGCGCCGGAGTACGGCCTGCCCGTGCGGCGATCGCGGCCACCCGCTTGTTCGACAGGTGCCGGCCGGTGCCGAGCGGGCTGTAGGCCTCGGGCACGACCTCCGCGCTCCGGCACGCGTCCATGAGCCCGCGGCGGTAATGCACGGCGCTGAACTCGATCTGGTCGACGGCCGGCGGGACGCTGGCCGCGGCGATCACCTTCCCGAGGTCATCCGCGCCGAAGTTGGAGACGCCGATCGACTTGGCCAGCCCGCGCACCCGCGCCTGCTCCATTCCCGGCCAGGCCCGGAGCGGGCCGCCCTGCGGCCAGTGCACCAGGTACAGGTCCACCTGGTCCACGCCGAGCCGCCGCAGGCTGGCCTCCGCTTCGATGACCGGGTCCTGATGACCCGGGTAGAACTTGGTGGTGATGAACACCTCGTTGCGGGACACGCCGCTCTCGCGCAGCGCCTTGCCGACGCTCGCCTCGTTGCCGTAGGCCTGGGCGGTGTCGATGTGCCGGTACCCGAGCTCGAGCGCCCAGCGCACGGCGTTCACGCAGACCGGCCCGTCCGGCACCTGCCAGACGCCGAGCCCGAGCATCGGCAGCTGGTTGCCGTCGCGAAGCTGGATGGCCCGGCCGTCCGCGGTCAGCGCGCCAGCGTTCATGCGAGGGACGCCTCCAGGGTGATCTCGGGAACGCCCGCCAGCGCCCGGCTCACCGGGCAGTTCGCCTTGGCCCCTTCGGCCGCCTTGACGAACGTGGCGTCGTCGATGCCCGGCACCCGGCCCCGCGTGACCAGCTCGATCTTGGTGATGGTGGGCGCTCCGTCGACGAGCCGCAAGGTTACCGTGGCGTTGGTCTGAACCGACTCCACCGGCGTGCCGGCCCGCTCCAGCGCGGCCGACAGGGCCATCGAGAAGCAGGCCGCGTGAGCGGCGGCGATCAGCTGCTCAGGGTTCGAGCCCGGGCCGTCTTCGAAACGGGACTTGAAGGTGTACCCCCCGCCGATCGAGTCTCCCGCGGTGAAGGTACCGGTGCCCGTCTGCAGGCCACCCTTCCACTCGGCAGTTCCCTTTGCCGCCATGATGTCCTCCGTCCTAGGCCACGCTCCATAGCGTTCCTGTGCCGAGACTATCGATACGGGAACGGCTGGGTTCCCGGCCCTGGCTTCTTACGTCACCTGTGGAAGACTTAACCGCACGATTTTCGCGGGCGAAGGATTTGCGCCATGCCAGGCATGAACTCGGGGCTCAACCCCGCTGATCCCACGATCGTCGCCGCCTTCCGGTCGGCGCTGGTGCACCAGTGGGCCATCGTCGCGCTCATCTTCGTGCTGCTCCTGGTGGCGTGGGGCGCGACCAGGGCCTGGGCCGGCGCACACGGCGCGGGGGCGGCCGGCGCGCCCGCCTCGTGGCACGAGCCGCGCGCGCGGCGCCTGCTGCGGGTCGGCTTCGGGATCCTGTGGGTGTTCGACGGGATCTTGCAGGCGCAGCCGCAGATGGCGGGCGGCCTGCCGCAGGAGGTTATCAAGCCGGCCGCGGCGACCTCGCCGGCCTGGGTGCAGCACCTGGTGAACTGGGGCGGGTCCATCTGGACCTACCATCCGATCCAGGCCGGCGCGGCGACCGTCTGGATCCAGGTCGGCATCGGCATGTGGCTGATCTTCGCGCCGCGCGGCTGGTCATCCCGCCTCGCCGGGCTGGCCAGCGTGGGGTGGGGGCTGGTCGTCTGGGCATTCGGCGAGGCGTTCGGCGGGATCTTCGCGCCCGGGCTGACCGTGCTGTTCGGTGCGCCGGGAGCCGTGCTCATCTACGCGGTCGCGGGCGCCCTGGTCGCGCTGCCCGAGCGCGCCTGGGAGTCGCCGCGGACCGGACGGCTGACGCTCGCGGGGACGGGCGTGTTCTTCCTCGGCATGGCGCTGCTCCAGGCGTGGCCGGGGCACGGCTTCTGGCAGGGGACCGCGGGCGGGCAGGCGAGCGGGCTGGCCGGCATGGTCCAGTCGATGGCCGGCACGTCGCAGCCGCACGTGCTTGCCTCGATCGTGTCTGCGTTCGGTAACTTCACCGCCGCGCACGGGTTCGCGGTGAACCTGGTCGCGGTCATCGCGCTCGCCGCGATCGGCGCGGCGTTCTGCCTGAGCGCGCTGCGCGGCGATGCGCGGCTCGCCCGGATCGCGGTGCTCGTCGCCGCGGTCTTCTGCCTGGCCGACTGGGTGCTGGTCGAGGACCTCGGCTTCCTCGGCGGCCTGGGCACCGACCCGAACAGCATGATCCCGCTGATTCTCCTGTTCACCGCCGGCTACCTGGCGATGGCCCCCGCGCCGCAGCCGGAGCCGGCCGCGGCAGCCGAACCGACGACGGCCGAGGGCGCCGAGCCCGCACCGGAGGCCCAGCCCGACGCTCCCGCAACGCCGCCGTCACGCCTTCCGGCCTGGCTGACGACCGCGGGACGGGGGTTTGCGGGGCTCAGCGGCCGGTCGGTCGCCGCCCTCGGCGCGATCGCCGTGATCGTGGTCGGCGTGGCGCCGATGGCGTTCGCCTCGGCGAACCGCAACGCCGACCCGGTCATCGCCCAGGCCCTGGCCGGCGATTCAGGCCCGGTCAACGAGCCCGCGCCCGGCTTCACGCTCACCAGCCAGGACGGCCATCGGGTGTCGCTGTCCAGCCTGCGCGGCAAGGTCGTACTGCTGACGTTCCTCGACCCGGTGTGCACGACCGACTGCCCGATCATCGCCCAGGAGCTGCGCGCGGCTGACGCGATGCTCGGCGCGAAGGCAGGCGGCACCGAGCTTGTCGCGGTCGTCGCCAACCCGACCTATACCTCCACGGCCTTCACCGCGGCGTTTACCCGGCAAGAGGGCCTCAGCCAGGTGTCCAACTGGCTGTACCTGACCGGTTCGCTCAGCCAGCTCGCACCGGTCTGGCACCAGTACGGGATCGAAGTGCAGAACCTGCCAGCCGGCGCGATGTCGGCGCACAACGACCTCGCCTTCGTGATCAGCGCCACCGGTCGCCTCCGGCAGGAGATCAGCGACGACCCGGGTCCCGGCACGGCCGCCACCAAGTCCTCGTTCGCCGGCCTGCTCGCCAACTCGGTGCTCCAGGTGATGGGCTGATGGCCGGACGGTCGCGACCGGCCCGGCGCCGCCCGTGGGCCGCGGCCGTGGCCGTCGCCGCCGGCGGCTGCCTGGTCGCCGGCTGCTCGTCAGCCCAGGCTCCGGCGCCCGCCCCCGCGCCGTCGGCGGCGACCGCCCCGCTGGCCACCTCCCTCACCCAGGCCGGCGGCCGGGCCTGGGCGATCGTGGCGGTGGGCGGCTCGGCGGCGGACGACAACAGCTTCTGGGAAGTGTTCACCCGCCCGCTCGGCAGCAGCCAGTGGGCCCTGGTCACCCCGCCGGGGGTGGCCGACAACGGCGGCCTCGTCGCCGCGGTCCCGCCGGCCGCGCAAGGGCTGGACATCGCCGTCCGGCCCAGCCAGAACCTGACGTTCTCCCCGCTCGCGTTCACCGGTAACGGCGGCAAGACGTGGGCTACCGGGCTGGTTGACGCGTCCGTCGCCGCGGTCCCCGACGCGCTGGCCCTGGGCGGCGGGCGGATGCTCGTCCTGCTCGGCGACGGCGCCATCGACCAGGCGGCGACCTGGGTCGCGGTCACCCCCGGCGAAGGCGTCTCCGGCTCTGCCCAGCCGTCCGCGTCCGCCGCGTGGACGCGGCTCGCCGCGCCCGTCGCCATCGCCGGGTCCGCGGCAGGCCGCGACTGTCACGTCACCGCGCTGACCGCCGTGTCGCTCACCGCCGCGGGCACGCCGCTCGTCGGCGCCTCCTGCGCGCGTCCGGGCGTCGCCGGGATCTTCACGCCAGCCGGCACCGGCTGGCAGGCGGCCGGGCCAGCGCTCTCCGGCACGCTCGCTTCGCAGCCCGTCAAGGTCCTCAGGCTCACCGCCGGCGACGGCGCCGGGATCATGGCGCTCCTGCAGTCTGGCACCGGCGACTCGGCCAGCCTGCTCGCCGCCTGGACCGCCGACGGCACCCACTGGACGGTATCGCCGCCGCTTCCGCTGAACGGCGCCCAGGTCCTGTCGTCCGGCGCCGGCCCGGGCGCGACGGCGGCGTGGGTGCTGCTGTCCGGCGGCCGCGCGGCGACCATCGCCCGGCCGAGCGCCCCGACCGCCCCTGGCGCCCCCAGCGCCGCCTGGCGGCCGCTGCCCGCGCCGCCTCAGGGCACCGCGGTGCTGGCGCCAGGGCCGGGAGGCGCGCTCGACGCGCTGGCCGTGTCCGGCGGCCGCGCGCTCACCGTCTTCCGGCTGACCCCGGCCGGCGCGTGGCAGCAGACCCAGGTCATCAGCGTGCCGGTCCAGCTCGGCTCGTCGAGCTGACGGGACAGGGCAAAGAAGCGGCGGTCGTAACCTGAAGTTGCTGGTGCCGGAACCGCCCGGCTCATACCGTGGAGTAGCTGATTATTCGCGCACGCCTGGCGCGGGACAGGAGCTGGAGGGTCGGGATGCGGGGATGGCGGCAGGGCCTGGCTGGGGGACTGCACCGCGCGCTGCGATGGGCGCGGTCGTCGCGGTGGGACCTGATCTGGGTGGCGTTCGTTGTGATCAACCTGGTCGTGATGAGGCTTGTCCCGCAGTGGGGGACGGTGCCGTTCCTGGCGATCTGGGTGAGCCTGACGGTGATCTACGGCTTCCGGCTGTGGCGGCTGCAGCCCGCGATCCTGACGCTGACCGTGGTGACGCTCGCGACCGGGGCGATCATCGGGATCGAGGTCATCAACGGCCAGCAGGACGCGGACTACCTGGCCGAGGTCCCGCTGATCGCGCTGATGTTCCTGGTCATGGTCTGGCACGGACGGCGCCGGGTGTCGGCCGTCGAGGGCCGGCTCGCGGCGATGGAAGAAGTGCAGCGGGTGTCCCAGGAGAACCTGCGGCTGCTGGAACAGCAGCGGCTGTTCCTGCTGGACGCCGCCCACGAACTGGGGACGCCGATCACGGTGGCGCTGGGCCACGCCGAGCTGATCGAGCAGGCCGTCACCGACCAGCTGGTCGCCGAGGACGCCCGGGTGATCGTGGCCGAGCTCGGCCGGATGCGGCGCCTTGCGGCCCGGCTGCTGCTGCTGACGTCGGCGGGCACCCCCGGCTTCCTCGACCTGGCGCCGGTAGCGGCCGACACGGTGCTGATGGAGGCGCTCAGCAGGTGGGGCTACACGCCGCGCCGCTGGCGGCTGGGAGAAGTGGCGGAGGTAACCGTCCTCGGCGATCACGACCGGCTCGCGGTGGCCTTGGACGAACTGATTGAGAACGCCGTCGCGCACACGGAGGCCGACGACCTCATCGAGCTCAGCGCGCGGGTCGAGGGCGGCCAGGCGGTGCTCGCCGTGACCGACTCCGGCTGCGGCATCCCAGAAGAGGACCGGGCCAGGATCTTCAGCCGGTTCTCGCGCGCGACCCCCTACCGCAGCCGCGAGAGCGGCGGTTTCGGGCTGGGGTTGCCGGTCGTGGCCGCGATCGCCGAGGCGCACCACGGCTCGGTCCGGGTCACCAGCAGCGTCGGCCGCGGCTCGACGTTCGAGCTGGTGGTGCCCACGACCGGGGAGACTCCGAACGGCTCGGAGCCATCACCGGTCCGTTCGGGAAAAAGCTCTTTATCCAGAACGTACGGTGGCGACTCCCGAGCTCACCACCACGGACCGCCGAAGTGCGGACCGCCGCGGAAGGGACCCCAGACCCATCCCCGCCCGCCCCAGCCCGCCGGGAACCCGTGCCGCCAGCCGGCGGGGCTGGCCAGCCGGTAACTCTCCCGGTCGGCGCCGGAAGCCGCCGCGACCGCCGCAGGCCCCGATCCGGCCGCCGGCGCCGCTGACGGTGACCCGGTGCTTGGCGCGCGGGCAGGCGCCGCGGGCCGCGCCGGAGCCGGAGTCGCCGCGGCGGGCCGGGACCGCGCCGGCGCCGCGGAACTGGGCGCAGCGGACGGCTGCGCAGCACCTCCCGCAGGCGGGGCAGCGACCGTCGCCGGGGTGGCGGGAGCCCGCGAGCCCAGCGCGCTGGCTGCCTGGCTGCCGTGGCCGAGGACGGCCACGGCAGTGCCGGCCGCCGCGATCACCAGCAGCACGACCGCACCGGTGATCATGCCCGTGCGGAAGCTGATGTTCTCAAGCCAGGCGTTAATGGTCGCGCGCAGGCCTGAGTGAGTCCCGAACGTCCCGCCGCTCACAATCTCGGACGATACCGACGAAATTCGATCAACGCGCCATAACGAGCGATTTGCCAGGCGGTTAGCTCAGCCCGGATGACAGGTAATAGGCGCCGATCGCGATAACCAGGATTCCGACAAGGCGCCGGATGAGGACATCGGGCATCCGGGACTGAATGCGGGCCCCGGTATAGCCGCCGGCCAGGCCCCCGGCGCCCAGGGCGATGCCGGTGGGCCAGTCCGGAGCTACGGAGATGTTCTGGTGCAGGGACAAGATGGTGAACGTGATCACGCCGGCGACGGAGGTTACGAACGTGGCGGCCAGCGCGGCGGGGGCGACCTCGGACGGCTTGCGGCCCGAGCCGATGAGAACCGGCGCGAGCACGGAGCCCCCGCCGATCCCGTAGATGCCGCCCACGCATCCCACCACGGCGGCCAGCGCCGCCAGCGCGAGGGCCGGGATCGGCCAGACGTGACGGCCCGGCTTATCGGTGCGAGACGGCCGGCTGAGCGCCAGCCAGCAGCCCAGCGGGATCAGCACGGCGGCGACCACCAGGTCGAAGACGTGCGGGCCGGGCAGCAGCTTCACCCGGATGACCGATCCGGCGATGACGCCGGGCAGCGTCCCGGCGATGAGCACCAGGGCCAGCCGCCCGCCGTTCTGCCCCTGCCGCCAGTAGCGGTACAGCGCCCCGGGTGTCGCGATGACGTTGTAGAGCAGGTTGGTCGGGGTCACCGCCGGGCTGGGCGTGCCAAGCACGCTGACCTGAAAAGGCAGCAGCAGCACCGCACCCGATATGCCGGCCGGGGTGGTGACCGTCGCGGTCAGGTATGCCGCTGCCAGGGCCACGACTTCCGTCCACCCAGTGCCCAGCATAGTGGGCACAATAGCCAGGACATTGCCTGCCAATCGAGCGATGACCTGCAATATTGCGCCGAGCAACTGCCAGTGTCAGCACGACGCGGGCTGCTACTATTGCGTTAGTAGTCGCAGTGTGACGACCGTTTCAGGCCCCCAGGAGTGGATCGTGACGTTCCTCAAAGACGAGACGCTGGGCCACTGTGCGCGGCGACATCACGCACTGCCCGTTCTGAGGGAACTATCAGGGCATACCTCCTCCGGACGGCGCTAGGCTCTGTGGTTATGACTACAGAGGTGTCGATGTCGCTGCCTGAGTGGCTGGTGCTCGCCATCCTCAGCCAGCAACCCATGCACGGTTTCGCGGTCGCCCAGCTGACCGCCGCCGACGGCGAGCTCGGCCGGGTCTGGCAGATCCCCAAGGCGGTCATCTACCGGGCCATCGGCCGGCTGCTCGACGCGGGCCTGGTGGTTCCTCGGAGCACGGAGCAAGGGCTGGGCCCGCAACGGACCATCTACGGTGCCACGCCGGAGGGCAGCGAGGCGGCGCGGCGCTGGCTGCACACTCCCGTCCAGCACGTGCGGGACATCCGCTCGCACCTGCTGCTCAAGCTTGCCCTGCTGGACCGGGTCGGAGGCGATCCAGCGGACTTGCTGCGCAGCCAGCGCGCGGTCCTCGAGCCCATCGCCGCGGCCATCGAGGACCAGCGCGCCCAGTCCGGCGGCTTCGATGCCACCTTGCTCGCCTGGCGCCGCGCGACCGCGGTGGCCGCCCTGGACTTCCTCGACACGATCACGGAGAGAGCCGACGCTCACTAGGAGCGGACGGCGAGCGCGAAGAAGTGGTCCGCTGCGTCGTCATACGTAGCCAGCCGCCATCCCGTGGCCAGCGTTGACCGGCTGAGCGGTCCGGCGGACAGCGCCTCGTCTTCGGTCACGGTCCGGCCGTGCCTGGCGGCGAGCGCCGCCCGCCCCGAGGGGTGGAACAGGATAAGCAGGCCACCGGTGCCGGCGACGCGGGCGAGTTCCCCGAGCCCGGCTTCGGGGTCGGGCAGGTGGTTTACCAGGCCGGCGGCGAAGAGCGCGTCGGCCGACGCGTCGGCGAAGGGCAGCTTGCGGGCGTCGGCAAGGACGAGGGCGGCACGTGCGGCCGTGGCCTTCGGCCGTGCCGTGTCCAGCATCTCCGGAGTTAGGTCGGCGGCGATGACGACGCCATCCAGGCCGACGGCCTGGCGGAGGGCGGGCAGCGCCCGGCCGGTACCGCAGCCGACGTCGACGACCACGCCCCCGCGAGGGATGCCAGCCTGGGCCACCGCCGCGGTGTAGGCGGGCATGTCGTCGCCGAACCTCGTGTCCCAGGTGGCGGCCCTGCTGGCGAAGAACGCCTGGGTCTCGGCGATGTACGACGCCATGCGCCCATGATGCCGGTATCCCAGACCGCCACGCAAGGCTGGCTTGCGCGGCGCAATTAACGCACGCGAGCCGAGTAGCGTTAAGGTCCGCAGGACCGCCGATGTCGTGAGAGGGGCACCATGAAGCTGAGCGCGCGCAACCAGATACCGGCCCGGGTCGTCGCTATCAACGCCGGGGAGGCGATCGCCAACGTCCAGCTGGACGCCAACGGCGTGCGCCTAGTGGCCTCGATCACTGTAGAGGCGGTCCGCGAGCTCGGGCTCGCCGAGGGCAGCGGGGTCACCGCGGTGATCAAGGCATCAGACGTCATCCTGTCCGTCGCCGGCTAAGTCCCGGCGGCAAGATCGGCCACCAGCCGATGGTCAGCAGCACTGTCCGCCTGGCTGGCTGACGCATGCGCAGTCCTGCCCGGCCCAGGCGCGGCGTCCTTCGATGACGGCCCATCCGGCGATGCCGAGCGCGACCGCGCCGTCCAGCCACCACGCGCCGAACAGCGTGTTGGCGGCCAGGCCGATGAAGACGGCGATGGCCAGGTAGGCGCACAGCAGGTTCTGGGTACCCTCCCCGGCGGTGGCGCCGGAGCCGAGCCGGGCGCCGATCCGGCGTTTGACTACCCCGAGTACGGGCTCGAAGATCGCGGTCCCGGCGGTGAGCACCAGCCCGGCGATGCTGGTCTCGGCGCGGTCGCCGTTGATCAGTCCCCAGATCGCCTCGGCGGCGACGTAGGGGGCCAGCAGGTAGAAGCTGACCGCGACCAGCTGCTGCGCGCGGCGCTCAGCACCGGCCCCGGTCAGGCGGGTGCCGGTGAACCGCCAGATGACGATGATGCTGGCCAGTGCCTCGATGCCGCTGTCGAGGCCGAAGCCGAGCAACGCCACCGACCCGGCGATCACCGCGGCGGCGATCGCGACTCCGGCTTCGATGCCGAGCCAGCCCAGGGTCAGCCAGGACAGTATCCGGGCCAGCCGGGCCAGCCGCAGCCATTCCGGTGTGCCGGGCACCGCAGGCCTGGGGTCGCGAGCGGCGGGCGAGGACAGCTGCGGCTGCGCGGGGATCATGGCGTCTCGACGTGTTCCAGGACGGTGTAGTACTCCCACGCCACCCCGTCCGGGTCGTGCGCCCACACCTTGTCTTGCAGGGCGTAGCAGCACACCGTGCCTGGCGCGGGCTTTGTGTCCAGGCCCTCGGCCGCCATCCGGTCCCCGGCGCTGTTGACTTCCTCGGTGGAGTCGACCTCGACGCCCAGGTGGTTGATGGTGCCGCCCGCGCCGTTGCCGGGCGCGTTCAGTACCAGCTTGAGCGGCGGGTCGGCGATGGCGAAGTTGGCGTAGCCGGGTCGCAGCTTGGCCGGGGCGGTGCCGAACAGCCGGGAATAGAACGCGACGGCAGCGTCGAAATCGGTGACGTTGAGGGAGAGCTGGACACGGGACATGCGGAGGTCACCTCCAGGAATCAGCAGGCCTCGTCGCAGGAGCCGGGCAGGCTGAGGGCGGCCAGGGTGCGCAGCCCGTCCGCGAGCTGGCGGTCGGCGAGCTCATAGCGGATGCGGCGGCCTTCGGCCGTTGCCGTCACCAGCCCGCATTCGCGCAGGCAGGCCAGATGATTGGACAGGTTCGCACGGGTGGTGCCGAATTCCCCGGCCATCTCCGCCGGGTATCCGGGGCCGCTGATCAGGTGCACGAGCACGCGGCGGCGGGTCGGGTTGGCCAGCGCCAGGCCCACCCGGCCGAGGGTGCCCATGTCTACCCGAGTCAGTACAGCCATGACTGAACTATACAGCTGTAGCTGAACAATTCAAGCGTCGTCGGCGAGGACCTCAGGCTCCAGGATGGATTCCGACGGAGACGTCCAGGACGCGGTGCTGACGCCTTAGCCTGCTTCCATCTTCTGCTTGAGCGCCGCCACGTTGCCGGGCATTTCCTTGCGTGCTTCCCGGCGGACCATCAGCGGCACCAGGATTTTGCCGATGCCGTGGCCGGTGAAGTCGACGCTGATGGTCAGCCGGGAGCTAGACAGGGTCACTGGCTCGACCAGGACCTCGACGGCTGCCCGGATCGGGCCATCTGTGCCCCGTACGCCCCAGGTCCTGGGCGGGTCGATATGCGTCAGTTCGGAGGTGGACGGGCGGCTGGCGCCGCCGATGCGCCGCGTCGTCACGCATTTCGCGCCCACCACTGGAGTCTGGGTGCCGTTGGGCGGGCCGTCCATGTGCCCGTCCACCACGCCTTTCTGCCATTCGCTGAACCGGGCCGGGTCGGTGGCGTAGGCGAAGACGTCGGCGGCCGGGCGCTCGATTTCGGCGCTGGTCACGATCGGCGGCATGTCAGCCGCCTTCCTTCACCAGCGCGGCGTACCGGTCCAGGTACAGCGGCCAGCCCTCCGGCCCGTCCACGCCGCCGGTGACCGCTTCCCAGCCGGGACCGTGCCGGTCGATGTGCCGGTGCTCCAGCTCGACCCGCGTGCGGGTCGGCGACTCGGCGTAGAACCGCACCTCGACCTCGCTGGTCTGCGCCTGATCGGTCTCGATCGTCCACCGCGGGCTGATATCCCAGCTGAACACGACCCGGTCCGGCGGGTCGAAGGCCAGGATCCGCGCCCACCGGCACTCGCTGCCGTCCTCAGCCCGGTCCACGATGCCTCCGCCAACCCGGGGCTCGAACACCGTCTCGGTGATCGGCGCCCCGAGCAAGTTGTGCTCCGGCGGCTTGAAATCCCCGAACCGGCCGGTGAACACCGAAAAAGCACGCTCAATCGGCGCGTCCACCACGACACGCTTGCGGACCGTCGCCGCTTCGGTCTCTGCCATCACCCCTCCTCAACCGGCGCCTGCGCGGCATCGGCATACCCGGCCAGCGCCCGCTTCCAGTACGTATCGAGCTGATCCCGCAATGCCGCCAGCGCGACCGGGTTGAGCCGGTAGATCCGGCGCGTCCCCGCAGCCACGTCCTCCACTAGGCCAGCGTCCTTGAGGATCTTCAGATGCTGGGACACCGCCGACCGGCTCACCGGCAGGCCGGCTGCCAGCTGCCCCACAGCCTGCGGCCCGTCCGCCAGACACGCCACGATGGCACGGCGGGTGCCGTCAGCCAGCGCACCCCACCGGTCAGCATCTCGGTTAGCGTCCACTAACCGTTAGTATGCTCTAACCAATGAATTCAAGTCAAGGCAGGTACGGCATGGTCGCCGGGCGGTGGCGACAAGGGGTACTTCACCCGAGCGCCCGCCTCGCCTGCAAGCCGAAAGTGGGGCGCGTGCGTCGCTTGGTGCGTTCATCCGTGCGATCGGTACGTCGTTCATCCGGCGCCGGCCGGGCGTGACAGGCTTAGCGGCATGACGACAACCATGCGCGCGATCCGGCAGGAGGTCCTCGGCGGGCCCGAGGTGCTCCGCGAGGTCGAGGTCCCCCGGCCGGAGCCTGGCATCAGCCAGGTCCTGGTGCGGGTGCACGCGGCCGGGGTGAACCCCACCGACTGGGGCCACCGTGCGTTCCCGATCTTCCTCGGCGCGCCGCCGTTCACGCTCGGCTGGGACGTGTCCGGCGTGGTCGAGGCGACCGGGTTCGGCGTTACCTTGTTCCGGCCGGGCGACGAGGTGTTCGGCATGCTGCCGTACCCGCACGGCGTCGGCTCGCACGCCGAGTACGTCACGGCGCCCACCCGCGCCTTCGCGAGCAAGCCGGAGAACGTGGACCACGTGCAGGCCGCCGCGCTGCCGCTGGCGGCGCTGACGGCGTGGCAGGCGCTCAACGACACCGCGCGCCTGGAAGCCGGGCAGCGGGTCCTCATCCACGCCGCGGCCGGCGGAGTCGGCCATCTCGCCGTGCAGATCGCCAGGGCGCGCGGCGCGTACGTAATCGGCACGGCCAGCGCCAGGAACCACGCCCTGGTGCGCGGCCTTGGCGCCGATGAGATGATCGACTACCAGGCGACCGACTTCGCGGCCGCGGTTAGCGGCGTCGACGTCGTGCTGGACACCGTCGGCGGCGACTATCCGGCCAGGTCGCTGCGCACGCTGCGGGCCGGCGGCCGGCTCATCAGCCTGCTGCCCTTCCCCCCCGAGGTGGCCGAAGAGGCCGCCCGGCTGGGCCTCCGCGCCCAGGTCATGCTGGTGGAGCACGATCACGGCGGACTGTCCGCGATCGCGGACCTGGTGACCGAAGGCAAGCTCCGCCCGGTCATCGCGGCCACGTTCCCGCTGTCCGACGCCGCCAAGGCTCATGAGCTGGGCGAAAAGAGGCACGTCGCCGGGAAGCTGGTCCTCACGATGGACGTACCCCGGTGACCGCGCAGGCAGAACTCGCCGTCCTGTACAAGGACCTCCACGCGCACCCCGAGCTGGCGTTCGCCGAGCACCGCACGGCCGCCATCGTCGCGGCCCGGCTGCGCGATCTCGGGTACCAGGTCACGGAGGGCGTCGGCCGCACCGGGGTGGTCGGCGTCATGAAGAACGGCGACGGCCCGACGGCCCTGCTGCGCGCCGACATGGACGCGCTGCCCGTCAGGGAGCAGACCGGCTTGCCGTACGCGAGCACAGTCAGCGGCCACGACCCGGAGACGCCGGTGATGCACGCGTGCGGCCACGATGTCCACGTCACCTGCCTGCTGGGCGCGGCGGCCGAGCTCGCGGCCGACCCCGGATCCTGGCACGGAACGCTCCTGCTCGTCTTCCAGCCCGCCGAAGAAACCGGCGAGGGCGCCCGCGCCATGATCGACGACGGCCTGTTCGACCGGTTCGGCACGCCCGGCGTCGTGCTCGGCCAGCACGTCTCGCCGATCCCGGCCGGCCTGCTCGGCCTGCGGGCCGGCCCCGCGTTCGCCGCCTCCGACCCGCTGCGGGTCGTGCTGCACGGGCGCGGCGGGCACGGCTCGCAGCCGGAGACGTCGGTGGACCCCGTCGTGCTGGCGGCGGCGACCGTGCTCCGGCTGCAAACCATCGTGTCCAGGGAGCTGGCGCCCGCCGACCACGCCGTGGTGACGGTCGGCGCGCTCCGCGCGGGAACCGCGGCGAACGTCATTCCCGATGAGGCTGAGCTGCTGCTTTCCGTCCGCACCTACGACGAGCGGGTGCGCGCGAAGACGCTGGCCGCGATCGAGCGCATCGTGACCGGTGAGGCCGCCACCGCCGGGGCGCCCGCCGTCCCCGAGATCACCGCGATGGTGAGCACCCCTCCGGTCGTCAACGACCCGGCCGCATGCGCCCGGCTCACCGAGGCGTTCAGCGCGTGCCTCGGGCCGGGTCTGGTGCTCGACCCCGGCCCGGTGTCGGGCAGCGAGGACGTCGGCCTGTTCGCCAGCGCCGCCGGGGCGCCGTGCGCGTACTGGCTGCTCGGCGGCGCCGACCCGGCGCTGTTCGCGAACATCACCTCGATCGAAGAGGCCAGGGTCATCGTCAACGGCCTGCCGTCCAACCACTCCCCGTGGTTCGCGCCGGTCATCGAGCCGACCCTGCGTACCGGCGTGACGGCGCTGACCTGCGCCGCCCGCGCCTGGCTGACGCCGCCAGGCTAGCCAGGAAAAACGTCGGCGAGGATCTCCCCGATCGCCGGGATCCGCTCCGGGTCCGCGGGTCCGATGACCACCGCGCCGTCGGCGCCCGCGGCCGCCCACGACCGGGCGCTGGCCGCAAACGCGTCCAGGTCGCCGGGGGGTGCCGCGAACACGGTCCTGGTGATTTCCAGCGGATCGCGCCCCACCCGCCCGCAGTGCCGGTCGAGCACCTCGAACTTGTGCCGCACCTCCGCGGGGTCCGCGGCGAATACGTTGCACGCGTCCCCGTACCGCGCGACGAGGTCGAGCGTGCGGCGCTCCCCGCCGCCCGCCACCAGGACGGGAACCGTGGCGTGCACCGGCCGCGGCGAGTTCCGCGCGTCCCGCATGTCGTAGAACTTCCCGGAAAACGTGGCCCGCCCCTCGGTGAGCAGCGCGTCGCAGATCGCCAGCGCCTCCTCGAGCCGGTCGAACCGCTCGCCGGCGGACGGGAAGGAGATCCCGTAGGCCTCGCTTTCCGCGACGTCCCACCCGGCGCCGATGCCGAGCACGGCCCGCCCGCGCGACAGCACGTCGAGTCCGGTCACCGCCTTGGCGAGCAGCCCGGGATGGCGCAGCGTCACGGGGCTCACCAGCGCGAACAGCCGCACCGTGGCCGTCCGCATCGCGAGCGCCCCGAGCAGTGTGTACGCGTCGAACATGGGCGAGTTAGGCCCGCCGCCGGTCTGGTTCTGGTGCACGTGGTCGGGCACCGACACCGCGTCGAATCCGGCCGCCTCCGCGGCCCGCACTGCCGCCGCGAGCCGGTCGAACACCGCCGGGCCGTCGTCCACGGTGCCGTACGACCCGAAGTGCATGCCACGCCGGAACAGCACCATCTGACTCTCCCTGTTCGAGAATGAATAAGAGCATCATCCCGAACGGGCGCGGGGTGACTCTCACACCCCCCTAGGCGAACGCGCTGAGCTGGTCGTCGACCGGGGCGCCGGTGAGCCGGTTGGCGAGCGTCGACATGACGTAGGCGCCGATGCCGAGGATGACCTCGAGCGCGTTGCGCTCGGTGTACCCGTGGCCGAAGAAGGCGCGCAGGGCCGGCTCGCCGACGTCGCCCGCGGTGTCAAGCACCCGCAGCGTGAACTCCCTGAGCGCGTCCAGCCTCGGGTCGGCCAGCGGCTGGGCGCCGCGCAGCGCGGCGATCAGGCAGGTGTCCGCGCGCAGCGCGGTCAGCCGGGCGGTGTGCATCGCCACGCAGAGGTGACAGCCGTTCCTCGTGGCGATGGTCATGATGACGACCTCGCGCGCCACGGGGTAGCGTGGTCGTGTCGAACAGCCCGGTGAGCTTCTGGAAGCCGTCGAGCAGCTGCGGCGAGCTGGCCCAGCGGGCCGTGGCGGCCGGCAGATAGCCGAGGTGATTCGCGGTGGCGGTCATGTGGCGCCGGGCGGCGGGCGGCGCGGATTCGATGGTGTGCTCGGTGAACACTGCGGTCCTCCGCTATCGTTAAAGACAACTTGGTTGTCTAAACAGTAAACGAGGTTGTCGAATGACGTTAAGCGCCGCTGCCGGGTATGAGCTGCCGCTGCTGCTGTTCGGCGGGTTCCGGGCGATCATCGACGAATTGCACGGCGAGCTGGCCCGGCGGGGGCACCAGGACATGCGCCCGGCGCACGGTTTCGCGATGCAGGCCATCGGGTTCCGCGGCGCCACGGCGAGCGAGGTCGGCAGGCGGCTGGGCATCTCCAAGCAGGCGGCGGGCAAGACGATCGAGCGCCTGGAGGCGCTCGGCTACGCGCGGCGGGCAGGCGACAGCGCCGACCGCCGCCGCAAGCTGACCCGGCTCACCCCGCGCGGCGTCGAAGCGCTCGCCCTCTCGGCGGAGATCTTCGACGGCATCAGGGACCGCTGGGCACGCACCCTCGGCGACGACCGGGTCGCCGACCTTGAGGCCAGCCTGCGGACGATGGTGCCCGGCGAGACATTCCGGCTGGACGTGCCCGGCTGGTTCGGCGCGTCCTAGCCCTGCCTGCCAGGCCCCTGCCCGCTACGCGGGGACGATGCGCAGCGGCAGCTTCTCATGGCCGTGCACCGCCATGTTCGTGGTCACCTCCGGCTCGCCGGCCAGCTCAACAGACCGCACGTGGCGGGCGAGCGCCGACAGCAGCGACACCCCTTCGAGGCGGGCGACGCGCGCGCCGACGCAGGCGTGCACGCCGAACCCGAGGCCGAGGTGCTTGTTGACCACATCGCGGGTGATGTCGTAGACGGCCGGGTTCTCCCAGCGCCGCGGGTCGCGGCCGGCGGGCATGTGCAGCAGCAGGATCTTCGCGTCCTCAGGCAGCTCGGTTCCGTCGACGTCCATGGTCGCGGTCGCGCGGCGCCTGGTGAACCTGGCCGGGTTGTCGTACCTGATGCCCTCCTCGAAGGCCCGCACCGCGAACTCGTCGATGTTGGACCGCAGCAGCTGGTACTGGTCGGGGAACTCCGCCAGCGCGCGCAGCGTGTTGCCGAGCGAGTAGATCGTGGTGTCGGACCCCGCCGAGTACAGGGTGCGGACGAGGATCTCGGCCTCTTCCTGGGTGACGGCGCCGGTGTCGGCGGCCTCGTACATGGCCATGCAGATGCCGCCGGGCTGGACCGCGTCCCGCTTGCAGTTCACGGCGACCCACTCGAAGACCTCGAACGCCTCGTCCATCGACTGCTGGTAGATCTCGTTCTTGGGCCCGAACATGTTGAACTGCGCGTGCCCGAACCTGATCAGCATTTCCCTGTTGGTGTCCCCCAGGCCGATCGCGTCGGGGAACACCGTCAGCACGTACGCCTTCGCGAGGTCGGTATGCCCGTCGATGATGCCGTCGGGCGCGTCGAGCAGCGACCGCACGATCTGGTCCGCCCCCTGCTCGAAGGCGTCCTGCATCCGGCGGAGCACGGCGGGGGACATGCCCTTGCTGATCACGGTCCTGACCCGCTGATGGTCCGGCGGGTCGTCGGACAGCAGGATCATGGGCTGGCCGACCTCTTCGAACGGCGGCCTGGTCGAGCTGAACGCCTTCCAGTCTCGCATCATGAGCTCGATCTGGGCGTGCCGGCCGGTCGCCCACACGTCGTACTGCGGCGAGTAGACGACCGGTCCCGCCTCGCGGATCATGCCGTCGTACTTCTGCGGATCCCTGATGACCTCTGGGCTGAACCAGTCGAAACCGGTGTCAACCACCGAATCGCTCGCGGGCATCGGCGCCTCCCGCCACTGTGCCGTCCACTTGCCCGGATCGTAGAACCGAGGTCACGGGCCGGTCAATATACGATGTCGCTGGCCTGTGGCCGGCACCAAAGTTACGATCTGCGCATGAGGGTGACCGTTGATACAGGCCTGTGCGAGGCCAACGCCGTCTGCGCCGGCCTGGTTCCCGAGGTCTTCTACGTGGACGATGAGGACGAGCTGCACATCCTGACGAGCGAGGTCCCGCCGGAGCTCGCCGACCGCGTCAGGGAAGCGGTCATGTCCTGCCCGAAGACGGCTCTCCTCCTCGAGCAATAGCCGTGGCGGCCGGGTAGTGGACGTCTCCTTCGGCACTGTGTGGGAGGCGCTCGCCCGCGAGCTGCCGGACGCCACCGCGATCTCAGAGCCTGGCCGGGACTACAGCTACGCGGAATTCGAAGAGCGGTCTGCGCGGCTGGCAGCCGCGCTGGCGGACGCCGGCGTCGGTCCAGGGGACAAGGTCGCGTGCTACCTGTACAACGGGGCCGCCTACCTGGAGACGGTGTTCGCCGCCTTCAAGCTCGGCGCGGTGCCGGTCAACGTCAACTACCGGTACACGAGCGAGGAGCTGTTCGCGCTGCTGGCCGACGCCGACGCCGCGGCCATGGTGTTCAGCGCCGAGCTGGCCGGGAACGTCACGGACGTCGCGGCCAGGCTCCCGTCGCTGCGCCTGCTGGTCAAGGTCGGCGCAGGTGTCGCTATGTCGAATGTCGCTGTGCCTGATGCCGCTGAGCTCGAGGAGCTGCTTGCCGTGCACGCGCCGCGCCCGGCCCGGCCGCGGCCGGGGTCCGATGAGCTCTTCATGTACACCGGCGGCACGACGGGCAGGCCGAAGGGGGTGATCTGGCGGCTGTCGGACCTGATGCACTCCATGGAGGTGTCGGTCTTCCAGCGGCTCGGGGTGACCGCGCTGCCCGCCACGCCCGCCGAGGCGGTGCGGGTCGCGGCCGCCGCCAGGTCCGCGGGCAGGTCACCCGTCATGATGCCGGCCGTCCCGCTGATGCACGCGACCGGGCTGTTCAACTCGATGGGCGCGCTGCTGGCAGGCGGCCGGGTGGTCACCGCCCGCCCCGGCCGGCTGGACCCGCGGCACGTCTGGGAGACCGTCGCCGCCCAGCGGGTGCGCACGCTCGTCGTAGCCGGCAACGCGGTGTGCCAGCCGCTCGTGGACGAGCTCGTCGCCGCCGAGCGGGCCGGGCGGCCGCATGACCTCAGCTCGCTGGACTCCGTGGTCAGCTCGGGAACCGTGCTGAGCGACCGGCTGAAGCGCGCCCTGCACGAGCGCGCCAGCGTCACGATCACCGATGCGATCGCCTCGAGCGAAGGGGGCCCGTTCGCGTACGCGGTCACCTCGTCCGTCGACGACCTGCCGGCCAGGTTCTACCCTGCCGCTCCCACGAAGGTGCTGGCCGGCGACATGCCGGTGGCGCCGGGCAGCGGGCAGGTCGGCGTGCTCGCCTTCGGCGGGCCGATACCGCTCGGGTACTACAAGGACACCGCCAAGACCACGGCCACGTTCCGCACCGTCGACGGAGTCCGCTACACCATGCCAGGCGACCTGGCGGTGGTCGAGCAGGACGGCGCCATCCGGTTTCTCGGCCGCGGCGCCGGCGTCATCAACACCGGCGGCGAGAAGGTCCACCCGCAGGAGGTCGAGGACGCGCTGCTCGCTCATCCCGACGTGACGGACGCCTCCGTGGTCGGCGTCCCCGACGAGACGTGGGGCGAGCGCGTGATGGCCGTGGTGGCGACAGGAAGCACCGCGCTGACCGCGGCGGAGCTGCGCGACGCGGTGCGGAGCCGGCTAGCCGGGTATAAGGTGCCTCGCGGCATCGTGCTGCTGCCCAGCCTGCCGCGGACACCCGCGGGCAAGCTCGAGCTCGCCGAGGTGCGCCGCATCCTGGCGGCCGGGCCGTCCGAGGCGCCCGAGAGCTGACGAGCCAGCGCGGCTCAGGCCGGCTCGGTGGCGGACGACAGCAGGCCGGTCTCCTCCGGCGTCAGCTCCAGCTTGACCGCGGGCAAGATCTCCGCGAGCTGCCCGGTCGACCGCGCGCTCGCGATCGGCGCGACGACGTGCGGACGGGTCAGCAGCCAGGCGAGCGCGACCGCCGCCGGCGTGGTCTGGCGCGCCGCCGCGACCTGGTCCAGCGCCTCGAGCGCCGCGCCGCCGCCCTTGGCGAGGTATTCGCCGGCCCGCTGGGCGCGCGGCGAGTCGACCGCCGCGCTGCCCGGCCGGTATTTGCCCGTCAGGAACCCGCTGGCCAGCGCGTAGTAGGGCAGCACGGCCAGGTCCCACGCGTCCGCGATGGGCGCGAGCGTGCGCTCGTAGTCCCGCTCGACGAGGTTGTAGTGCGGCTGCAGCACCGTGAACTCGGCGAGCCCCAGCTCGCGCTGCAGCCTGAGCGCCTCGGTCAGCCGCTCCGGCGAGTAGTTGGAGGCGGCGACGTGCCGGACTACGCCCTCCTTCACCAGCGCGTCGAAGGCGCGGAGCGACTCCTCGAGCGGCGTCTCCAGATCGTCGTGGTGCACGTAGTACACGTCGATGTAGTCGGTCTGCAGCCGGTCGAGGGAGGCGTGCGCCTCGCTGCGGATGTTGTCCGGCCGCAGGTTCCGGTACCGGGGGTCGCGCCCGCCGCCGACCTTCGTGGCGAGCACGATCTGGTCGCGGTTGCCGCGCTCCGTCAGCCAGCGCCCGATGAGCGTCTCGGACCGGCCGTGCTCGACCAGGTAGGAGTTGGCGGTGTCGACGAAGTTGCCGCCCGCCTCGGTATACGCGTCGAGCACGGCGCGCGACTGCTGCTCGTCGGCGGTCCACCCGAACACGTTGCCGCCCAGGCAGAGGGGAAAGACGTCCAGGTTCGTGCGACCAAGGGAAACCATGCTGCGAACCTATCAAGGACAGTGACCGGGGCTTTCGATGACGCCGGCGCCCGGGAATTACACCATCAGTCACAAGAGAATCATCCGTCACAGTCGAAGATCAGTCAGGTGACCGATGTCTTGCACCGCAACTTGCAGAAGTATTTGTGCTGCAACGAGAACTTGATAAGGATCCGCCCGGCGCTCGGACTTCCCCACGGGCAGCCGGAGCGCGATCCGCAAGCCCCTACCGGCCAACTGAAGGAACCGCATGAATGGGATTGCGACGCGTCTTCCTATTGACTTGCAGCGGTGCCGTTTCCTCGCGAGCGAGCCTGTGACCAGCGCCAGCGCGCACCCCGCGGCTGGGGACACCGGTTCCTGCGACACAAGGCACATGCAGTCGGCAGCGATGCGCCGAGATCCCCTCCGGTGCGGGTACGCACCTGGCCCTGGTACTGGGCCAGATCCCTATGCTAGCCGGCGGACGCCTGGCTGAGCAGGGCATTTGACGTGCCCCAGCGGGTCGCGTCCGGTTCGCCTCGATGCCGCAACAGGCAGCCGGCCGCGATCCGCCGGGGCGCAGACGTGGGGACGGTGAACCGTAACGCCCCCGGCGGTTCACCGTACTCACGGCACGCGCCCGCGCAAGCCGCGGCGCGGCGGCCGCAGGGATGCCGCGAGCCGGCACCGTACGCAGGGCTCTTCCGCCAGCCCGCGAACGGTTCAGCCGGCGAAGAGGCAAACTGCGGCCACGCGGCAGCGGAGGGTCCCCCCCGGGCCATCGGGAAGGACCCTCCGCTGTTCACGCGATATAAAGCGTAACCTGCCGAAACTGTCGAATTCTCCCAGCTGAGCGCCGCCAAGGAAAGCGTGCCACTCGTCCGGGGTGAACCGGAGAACCGGCCCTTCTGGGTCCCTGCTGTTGCGCACGGCCACGCCGCCCTCTGAGAGGTTCGCCACTTCGACACAGTTGCCGTTGGAGAAGCTCAGCGAGCTCTTTACCCAGTGAGAACCTGAACCCGGCCTTTCTTCATCAGGCCTTGCCATGTCGCCCCACCTCACTGCTGATTGTGCCTGGAATTAATTACAAACAAGTGACTGCAATGTGTAGTCATGTCACTACACAGCGTTGTCACTATATCCATAGGCTAGCAGACAACACTTGTCCCGAGAGTCCTGCTTGTCTCAAATGGCCCTAACGCACATTAGGCACCGATTATTCAACAGCATGCAAGTACGTAACAACTGTGCGCCTGCTAGCTCTGCGAACGCCCCAGCCAGCGCGATTCCGCCGTCTCGAGGATGAGCTCCTTGGACGACTCAGGGTCGAGCGCCGCCTCGGCGAGCGTCTCGAACGCGATCCGGTGCAGATACGTCTCCCGCTCCCCCTCCAGCGTGAAGCCGCTGCGCATGTGCTCGGTGGCGACGACGTCCTGCAGCATGGCGTCGCTGTCGGCGCCGAAGCCGAAAATCACGAAGGACTCGCCGAAAACCCGGTGCTGCCCGTCGAGGGTGAGGATCTGCATTCTCACGTTCGGCCGTTCCGCCACCTTGGCCAGGTGCTGCAGCTGCTCGTACATCACGACGTCATCGCCGATCCTGCGCTGCAGGATCGATTCGTCGAAGACGACGGAGAGCTCCAGGTCCGCACGGTCGATCGCCTGCTGGCGGCGCATCCTGACCCGGACGAGCCGCCCGATCATGCCGGGCGCGACGGGCTCGATCCTGCTGTAGCTGCCGATGATGTGGCGGGCGTACGCCTCCGTCTGGAGCAGGCCAGCGACCACGTCCACGTGCCAGATCGCGATGGAGTTCGCCTCGTGCTCCAGGCCGATGAACTGCTTGTAGTCCTCGGCGAGAACGTCAGAGGAATCCTCCCACCAGCCCTTATGGGTGGCGTCCTCGGCGAGCGCGAGCAGCAGCGCGCGGCGCTGGCCGGTGATCTGGTAATAGGAGAGCAGCCGTTCGACCTCGCGCGGCCGCAGCCCGGTCTTGGCCCGTTCGTACCTGCTGATCTTGGAGGGCGACCAGCCCAGCGCCGCGGCGACCGATTCCCCGCTCCTGCCCCTGGACTCGCGGATTTCCCGCAGTTCCGCAGCGAGCCGCCGACGGCGCACCGTGGGGCTGCCTGGCTCGGTCATCGGGCACCCCTTCCTTCCGGTGCCGCGTGCGCGGACGGCTGGCTCAGCTGAGTCGTCACGCAGATTGCACGGAAATCCGCTATGAAACCCTTAGTACATCGTACACTCACTCAGCGCAACCGAAGCTTCTTTTGTGACATGAGGCACCGCCGATTCATTGAGCGACCGCTGATACGGGCCTAGGCGCGGGTGCCTGCCGCGGAAATCCGCTCCGCTGCGCTGCCTGTATAGAAGGCTGACGATGGTGACAGTGGTGAAAGAATGGTACTGGAGTTGCGATGAGCTCGGGGCCATCAGCGGGAGCGTTATAGAACTGAAATAGGCGCTTCCCAGTTCCCATGAGAACGGCCTGCCGCGGATTGGGGGATTCGGCGGCAGGCCGTTAGCCTTGCGTTCTTAGTTATCTTACCCACGCATGTAAACCATCGGTTTCGCGGCTGCCGCGGCGGCCACGGGGGTGCTGGCCGTGAACGCGGTCGCCACAGGCACCGCCACGCCGGCAAGAACGGACCCGGCAAAGCCGAGTGTCACAAGATGGGAGATGATGGCTCGCCTTATGCGCATGATTCCTCCATGGCATATATACAGGTCAGCAGCCTTCACCTGGCGTCAGCGGCCCGCAGACGCATCGACAGTGATGTTCCCTATTTGCCAGCGTTCGGCTCTTACATGCACTACGATAAATCGCTATGCTGGCTCTATCAATAGGAAAAGACGGATAAATTTTTCGTTTCCGCTTTATCTGAAATATTCATTTAGCGATGCGATAAAATTGGCGGCACTCGATGCCGTGCAAACTTCCATGCAAATTGCATCGCAGCATGCGCCCGCAGGTCTCCTGGTTGCCAGGACAGGTTCCGGATTCGCCGAATGAATGTCCGAAAATGGTTTCCCTGTTCCGGGGATGCCGCGGGTAGTAAAATTTGTGCCATGTCTCCGGTGACCGCGACCGCCGTGCTGGTCGGCCGCGACAACGAGCTGGCCCTCCTCGATGGGCTATTAAGAGAGGCCGCCAGAGGGCGCGGTGCCGCGGTGCTGATCGAAGGCGAACCGGGCATTGGCAAGTCCGCGCTCGTCCACGCGGTCGTGACGGCCGCGCCCGATGCCGGGTGCCAGGTCTTCTGGGGCGCCGGGGACGAGCTCGGCACTGCGCTGCCGCTGCTGCCATTCCTTGACGCGCTCCAGGTCCGCGGACCGTCGGTCAACGCACGGCGCAACACGATCGTCGGGCTGCTCCGCGGCGAGATCGCCGCCGACAGGGGCGCGGACGTGCCCGCGACGCTGGCCGAGCAGCTGCTCGCGCTCGTCGCTGAAGAAAGCGCCGTGCGGCCAGTCGTCCTGGTCATCGATGACTTGCAGTGGGCCGACCCGGCAAGCGTGACGCTCTGGGGCCGGCTGGCGAGGACGGCGCGCCAGGCCCCGTTGCTGCTGATCGGTACAGCTCGACCGGTCCCGCACCGGGACGACCTGCTCGCGTTGCACCGCCTCGCGGGCGACGATGGCCGGATCCAGCTGACCGGGCTCGCCGAGCCGGAGGTGGCGGACCTCGTGGCCGTGCTGGCCGGCGGCAGGCCGGACGGCAGCCTGCTCCGGCTGGCCGAGGGAGCGGCGGGCAACCCGCTCTACCTCACCGAGCTTGTCGCCGCGCTGGTGCGCGGTTCGAACCTGGCCCTGACGCCAGCGGGCACGGCGGCGCTCGCCGACGGAACTGACCTCGCCGCCGTCGAGCCGGGCGGCTCCATCCCCGGCTCCCTGTCCGCGGTGATCGCGGACCGCCTCGGTTTCGTCACCGGCCCGGTACGCGACGTGCTGCGCGCCGCTGCGCTGCTCGGCGTGGACTTCGAGATCTCCGATCTGGCGATCGTGCTCGGTCGCGGCCTGCCGGACCTGCTTCCCGCAATTGACGAGGCGCGCGTCGCCGGCGTACTCGCTGAATCGGGCAACAGCCTTGGCTTCAGGCACCCGCTGATCCGCGCGGCGCTTTACGAGGAAATGCCGCCGGCGGTGCGCGCCGCCTGGCACCGGGACGCGGCCCGTGCCCTCGCGGCGGCGGGCGCGCCGCCGGAGCGGGTCGCCAGGCAGCTGCTGCGCGCCGCCGACGGCGCGGGGCCGGCCGAGGTTATGGACGAGCGGATGCTGGACTGGCTGGTCCGCTCCGCGGACCAGCTGGTCGGCCAGGCGCCCGGCGTCGCGGCGGAACTGCTCGCCCAGGCAGTCGCCGGCAGCCCGTTCGGGGCGGCCCACCACGACTGGCTGGTGAGCAGGCTCGCCGATGCCCTGTACCGCACCGGGGACATCCCGCGGGCAGCGCAGGTAGCGAACCAGGCGCTCGACTTCGTCACCGAGCCTGACCTGCTCGTCGACCTGCACTGGACGCTCGCGCAGTGCCGCATCAATACGGGCCAGTCCGCGGAATCCCTGGCGACGCTGGATCGCGCGCTGGAGACTCCCGGGCTCTCCGCCCGGCACCGTGCCAGGCTGCTTGTGCTCGCCGCCAGGACACATGACAACTTCGGCGAGGTCGAGACGGCCGGGCAGGTCGCCGGCACCGCGCTGGCGGCGGCGGAGGAGGCAGGCGACAACTGGGCCATGGGCTGGGCGCTGCACGTGCTGTCGCTGGTAACGGCGATACAGGGCCGGCTGACCGAGTCGCTCCCGCTGTCGGATCGGGCGCTGACCGTCACCCGGTCCGAGCCAGGACTCGCGGACCTGAGACTGTTGCTGCAGATCAACAAGGCCGTCACGCTGGGCAACCTGGACCGGTACGAGGAGGCCGTGACCGTGGCCGAGGCGGCCCTGCACCTCGCGGACGAGGTCGGCACGGCTATCCGCCTGGGTCAGGCGCATTGCGTCCTGGCGCAGTGCCTCTTCGAGACAGGGCGCTGGGAAGACGCGATGGCCGAGATAGAAAGGCTGCCGGAGAACATCCAGGAGTCCGGGGCGGTCTGCTGTGATCTCGGCATGGCTGCCGTGATCAGCTTCCATCGCGGCGAGGTCGCCGCGGCGCGCGGCTACCTCGCGGCCGCCGCCCCGCATGCCGGCCGGCTCGGGCACCGTCTCATCCCGCAGCTGGCGCTCGCCCGCAGCCTGGATCATGAGCACACCGGCGCGCTTCCTGAGGCGCTCACCGCCCTGACGGGCGCGTTCGACGAGAACTCGGAGGAGATCGAGCTCGAGAACCTCCTCCCCGACGTCGTCCGTCTCGCCGCCAGGACCGGCGACCTGGAGCTGGCCCAGTCCCTCGCGGGCCAGGCTGCCAAGCTCGCCAAGGGTTCGGAGATTCCGCACCGGCAGGCGAACGCGCTGTACTGCGAGGGCCTGCTCGCTCATGACGCGCCCCGCTTGCTCGCCGCCGCCGAGCGCTATCAGGCGGCCAGCCGCCCGCTGCTCGCGGCGAAGGCGTACGAGGCTGCCGCCGCGGAGTTCCTCCGCGCCGATGACCGCGGCCAGGCCAGGGAGGCCTTCGTCCAGGCCGTCGAGGAGTACACCTCCATCGGCGCCGCCGCCGACGTCGCCAGGCTGCGCGCGGCGTTCCGGGCACACGGCATCCACCGCGGGCCGCACTCCAGGCACCGGCGGGCGGTCAGCGGCTGGGACAGCCTCACCGATACCGAGGTCAAGGTCGCCGGACTGGTGGCCGAGGGGCTGTCGAACCCGGAGATCGCCGGCAAGCTCATGCTGTCCCGGCGAACCGTGTCTACGCACGTCTCGCACATCCTGAAGAAGCTCGGCGTGGCCTCGCGGACCGACATCGCCAGGGAATCGGCGCTGCGCACCGTATCGCCGCGGTAAGCCGTATCGCCCGGTAAGCCGTATCGCCGCGGTCAGCCGTCATGAAAAAGCGCGCCCCGCGGTGACCGCGTCGTCCGCAAGCGCGGTCACCGGGGGCGCGTGTGGGGACAGGCCCCGTAGGGGGCGTACGGCCCCGTCCCCACGTCTAACCCGAAGTTACGGCTAGTCCGGTAGGCGGCTCCCGTCTTGACCTGGTGTTTTGCCTGCCTGGCCGGGTTTTGTTCTGGCTACTTCAAGGTGAGGGGGATCGGGGCGCCGAGGAGCTCGAAGGCCTGCCGCTGGGCGCTGGTGGGCTCGGCGAGCATCGGCACGGTGACGGTAGTGCCAGTGAACCGGACCTGGTTGCGGGTGAGGGTGGCCAGGTGGGCGAGCAGGCCGCGGAAGCTGCGGTAGGGGCGGCCGGCCGGGTCATGCTGGTAGGAGGCTTTGGCCTGAGCGCGGGCGGAGCGGCGGGCGGGGGCGACCGGGTTGTCCTGGACGGGCGGGTCCTGGTCGGTGAAGGTCAGCGGCGCCCACGCCTGGCGCAGGTGCCAGGTCAGGTAGGCGGCGAGCATGCAGATCAGGACATGCGCGCGGACGCGTTCTTCGAGCCGGTGGAAGACCGGGCGCAGGTCCAGGTCGTCGGATTTGATGGAGCGGAAGTCGCGTTCGACTCGGGAGAGGTTCTTGTAGGCGGCCACCACGGCGGGGGCGTCCAGCTGCCCGGCAGGGACGGGGGTGCGCAGGACGTAGATGCCGTCCAGGGCGGCTTCTGCGGCGATCTGGTCCTGCCGGCGGGTGACGGTCAGGCTGTCGTCGGTGATGACCAGATCGAAGTGCTTGCCGGTCTTGTACTTGTTGATGACCTTGCCGGCCTCGATGCCGATCCTGGCGGCGCCGTGCAGCCGCCCGGCGGCTACCCGGGCGGTGAGCGGGGCGAGGAGTTTCCCGGTGGCCCGGAGGAGGTCTTCGCGTTTGCGGGCGCGTTCGCCGGCAAGGACGGGGTTGCGGCAGCAGATGAGCCGTTCGCCGGGGAAGTCCGGGCTGGTGATCTCGGCCAGGTCCTGCTCGTCGAAGAGGCTGAGCTGGAGCGGCCCGTCGTCGGCCATCAGCTTTTTGATGGCGGGGGCGCGCAGCGCGGTGATCCACCCGTAGGGGTCCGGCTGAGGTGCCCCGTCGTCCTCCGGCTGGTTCAGTGCCTTGATGCGGGCGCTGGTGATCATGCCCCGGTCGCCGACCATGACCATCTTCTCCAGGGCGAACTTCTCCCGTGTCACCTTGACGATCGCGGTGAACGCGGCCGGGTCGCCGGCGTTGCCGGGGAACACCCGGACCGCCACCGGGCGGCCCTCGGGGTCGGTGAGCAGCCCGTACTCGATCTGCAGCGTGCCCTTCTTGCCGTCGCGGGAGTAGCCGCGGGCGGCCAGCGGGCAGTGCGTGCCTTCCAGCCACGAGCTGGACAGGTCGAACAGCGCCATCCGGGCCGGGTTCGCCTCCGGTGCCAGGTGCCGAAGGGCCAGGCCCGCCTCGATCGCGTCCTGCCGGCGCCCCAGCCAGTCCATCGCGGCGTAGATATCGTCGGTGGAGGCCTGCTCCACGCCCAGGTCAGCGCCCAGCGTCACGTCGGACCACCAGGTGAGGGTGGACAGCTTGGAGGCCGGGGCCGCCACCCGGGAGATGACCAGTGCCAGCGCCAGGTCCCGCTGCGGGCCGGCCGGGCCGAGCAGCGCGGGCAGCCCCAGCTTCGCCGCCATCGCGTGCACCGCGGCGACGTGCCCGTGCGGCAGCGAGGCGGTGATGGTGACCGCCTGGGCGGCCGGCACCAGCCGCTCGCCCTTCAAGGTGGCCTCGACCGCCGCGACCGTCTCGGCCGGCAGCGCCGACAGGTTCGCCAGCGTCTCGTGCCGGACCTTGCCGCCCTCGCGGTAGGTCCGGCGCACCAGCACCGACTCATACACCCGCTGCTCGCCGGACCTGGCCGCGTAGGTGCGCCTGTTCCGGGCTACGTGCATCGCGCCACTGCGTGCCTTCATACCCTGATTCTAGGCCGAACCTGCCAGAGGATCACGGATCAACACGCATATTTCGTGGCTACATCTGATAGCCACATCCGGCCACCTTCAGCATGTCAGAGCAGTTATCTCTACGCAGAGTTACGGCAACTCCGGCCTAGGCCGCCGTCAGGCGGGCAGCGCGGCTCTCAGGTGGCGCAGCTGGCGCTCGGCGTGCGCGTGCGGCACGCTGTGCC
>DATBBI010000244.1:0-2219 GCA_036271115.1 Trebonia sp. | reverse complement strand
CGTCGCGCGAGGCGCTGATCCATTCCGAGCAGATGGCCGCGCCCCGGCGCACCGACGTGGTGCGCCGGGCCGTGGGCACGGTGAGCGTCGAGCGCTACCGGGTTCCGGTCTACGAGCGGGAGGCGCCGCTGGACACCGCGGCGGGGCTCCGGCTGACCCGGATGGACGTGGACACCGAGCGGATCGAGGACACGGTGGAGTGCTTCGGCGTCACCGTGGTGCCGCGGCTGGCCGACACCGGAGGGTTCTGCGGCGCGCTGCTGCTGGTCGACCGGGACACCGGCCGTTCGATCAGCGAGACCATGTGGGACAGCCAGAAGGCGCTCGCGGCCAGCCGCGGTGAGGCGGCCGCGGTCCGGGTCGAGACGGTACAGTCGACGGGCGCCCTGATCCGGGCGGTCGAGGAGTACGACCTGGTGTTCAGCACCGCACGCATCGGCGGGGTCTGAGCTGCCTGGTAACCCGGTGGCCGCGGTGACCCGGCCGGAGCTGACCGCCGCGACCAGGGCGTCGTAGTCGCGCCGGACCTGCTCGCCGTAGGCCCGTGCGAACGCCGTGATGCACTCGTCGAACCGGGTCCCGGCGCCGGCGTAACCCGCGATCGCGGCAGCGTCGCCGGACCGCGCGTGCGCCCGGGCCAGCGTCCGGCCGCACACCTCGGCGTAACTCTCGAGGCCGCCCGGCGTGATCGCATCCAGGTTGACCGAGCCCTTCATGTCGCGGAACTGCCGCACGTAGTAGTCGTGGCCGCGGTAGCTGGTCCAGCCGAGGAACATGTCGCTGGCGGCTTGCATGAGGCGCTGGCCGACGACGACCCGCTGCCCCTGGTGGGCGAACTCCGATTGGCCCGCGTACGGCGCGAGCACCGCCTGGTTCGCCTCCTTGAGCTGCAGGAAGATCGGCGAGCGGGCGTCCGCGTCGGTGAGCAGGCTCAGGTAGCAGCGGGTGCCGACGCTGCCGACGCCTACCACCTTCCTGGCCGTGTCGAGGACCCGGTACCGGCGCAGCAGCGGCTGGCGGTCCGGCGGCAGGGACGCGGCGTAGGCCTCGATCAGCTTCTCGCCGTTGAACGCCTCCGGGTCGAAGTGGCCGATCAGCGGCGGGTCGTCGATGATCTTCCTGGTGCCGTTGACCACGCTGGTCAGCTTGGGCAGCACCCGCAGGCTGGTGCGCTGACGGAGCCTGGCCTCGGAGAGCTGGCGCTCCAGCTCCCTGGCCCGCCGCTGCCGGGCGATGGCCAGGACCGTGGCCACGTCGATCCGGTCGTACCAGACATCGAGGGGTGCCACCCGGGCCAGCTCAGCCATCCGCTCGCGGTAGGCGCGGACGGTCGCCGCGGCGATCCCGGCGGCTCGTTCGGCCTCCAGCCTCAGGTCACCGGCGGCCACGATCACGCTCACCGCCAGCCGCTTCACGTCCCACTCCCAGGGCCCGGGGAGCGTCTCGTCGAAGTCGTTGACGTCGAAGATGAGGTTGCGCTCCGGCGTGCCGAACACGCCGAAGTTGCCCAAGTGGGCATCCCCGCAGGCCTGCACGCGGAGTCCGGTGACCGGCGTCGAGGCCAGGTCGCTGGCCATGATCACGGCGGAGCCGCGGAGGAAGGCGAAGCGCGAGGCGAGCATCCGCCCGTAGCGGACTGGCACCAGGTCGGGCAGCCGGGGGCGGTTGTTCTCCTCGAGCAGGTCGACCGGATCGGGCCGGTCGACGGGCGGCCGCCAGGCCTTGTGCGCCGACCGACGGACCCGGGCCCTGAGCGCCCGGCCGACCAGCCTGCGCTGGTCGTAGGTCGCCCCCCCGGTCATTCCCGGGGTCTTTACAGCACGGTTCGCGCGGACGGGTAGCCACCCGGCGGCGGTGCCGCGGTCATGATCACGATCCGGCGGCGATGGCCCACGAGCAGGCCCAGGACGAGACCGAACGCCAGGCCGCCGAGCACCGGGCCGAGCCGCTTCAGCACCGGCATGGCGACGGTGCTGACCAGGTCCAGCGACCCGGCCGCGGCGTCCTGGGGCGCGGCCGCCTGGGGTGAGACCGCCTGGGGTTCGGCGGCCTGGGGTGAGGCGGTATGTTCCGCCGCGGGGGCAGGACCGCGCACTCGTTCGGCCAGGCATCCGGCGAACTGATCGGTCAGCTTGGCCGCGATGTCGGCCATCACGCCGCGGCCGAACTGCGCCTGCTTGCCGGTCACCTCGAGCGAGGTGACCACCCGCACCCGGGTG
>DATBBI010000243.1:0-2858 GCA_036271115.1 Trebonia sp. | reverse complement strand
GGTGATCGGCTTCGCCGGCCAGTTCGCGGCCGTGGACCCCAACCTCACCGGCCGGGAGAACCTGACGCTGATCGGGCGGCTGTCCCGGCTGGGCCGCGCCCAGGCCCGGGTCAGGGCCGGGGAACTGCTCGGCAGCTTCGGGCTGACCGCCGCCGCGGACCGGCTGGTGCGCACCTACTCCGGCGGGATGCGGCGGAGGCTCGACCTGGCCGCGGCGCTGCTGCACCGGCCGCCGGTGCTGTTCCTCGACGAGCCGACCACCGGCCTCGACCCGGAGAGCCGGTTCGCGCTCTGGGACTCGGTGCGCGACCTGTCCCTGTCCGGCACCACCGTGCTGCTGACCACGCAGTACCTGGAAGAAGCCGACACGCTGGCGGATCAGGTGGTCATCATTTCCGCCGGGAAAGCAGTCGGCACCGGGACCCCCGCCCAGCTCAAGGCGCGGCTTGGCACGGTGCGCTTCGACCTCGGCTTCGCCGGGCCATCAGTCGCGGAGACCGCGTGCTCGGCACTGGCGGCCGGGGGTTACCAGCCCGACCGCGACGGCGCGGGCGTGCGCGTCAGGTCCGCCGCGGGATCGGCCGCGCTGACAGGAGTGCTGCGTGCGCTCGAGGGCCGGGCACCCGACCCGGTCTCCGTGGCGGTGCGCGAGCCGACCCTGGATGACGTTTTCCGTTCGCTGACAGAGGGGGAAGGATGATGACCAACGCTATGCTCACCGCGTTCTCGGACACCGCCGCCGTCGCCGGGCGGAACTTGCGGACCTTGCTCCGCACGCCGCAGGCGCTGGTCTTCGCGACCATCCAGCCGATGATCTTCGTGCTGCTGTTCCGCTATGCCTTCGGCGGCGCGATCCGGGTGCCCGGCGTGAACTACGTCGACTTCCTGATGCCCGGCGTCTTCGCCCAGGCGGTCGCCTTCGGCGCGATCGGGACGGCCGTCGGCCTGTCGACCGACCTTCGCTCCGGCATCCTGGTCCGGTTCCGCACGCTGCCGATGGCCAGGATCGCGGTGCTCGCCGGCCGGACCCTCGCCGACCTGATCCGCAACCTGCTCGTCGTCGCGGTCATGGTCGGCGTCGGCTTCGCCGTCGGGTTCCGCGCCGCGAACGGCGCGGCAGGTCTTGCCGCCGCGCTCGCGCTCGTCGTCGCGTTCGCCTACGCCGCGTCCTGGGCCTGCACCGCGCTCGGCCTGCGGGTCAGCGACCCGGAGGCCGCCCAGGCGGCGGCCGTGCCCGTGGTGTTCCTGCTCGTCTTCACCGCGTCCTCATTCGTCCCAGCCACCGCAATGCCGGGCTGGCTGCAGGCCTTCGGCACCCATCAGCCGGTCAACGCCCTGGTCGCCGCCGAGCGGGCGCTGATCTTCGGCGGCCCGGCCGCCCGCGACGTCCTCATCTCGCTGGCCTGGAGCGGCGGCATCCTCCTCGTCTTCGGCTTGCTCGCAGCGCGCAGCTACGCCCGCATGGGCCGCTAACAGAAAGGAAAAAGGCAATGGCCATCGAACTGAACCACACCATCGTCCCCGCCCGTGACCCGCAGGCCTCGGCGCGGTTCCTGGCCGATGTCCTCGGCGTCGAAGTCGGCGCGCCGGTGTCCCACTTCACGCCGGTGACGCTGGACAACCACGTCACCCTGGATTACGACCACGCGGACGAGGTGATCCCGCACCACTACGCGTTCGCGGTCAGCGGCGCTGAATTCGAGGCCGCCTTCGGCCGCATCCGCGACGGCGGCATCACCTACTACGCCGACCCCGCCTGCCGGCAGGCCGGGCAGGTCTACACCAGCAAGAACGGCAATCGCGGCACCTACTTCCGCGACCCGGACGGGCACCTGATGGAGATCCTCACCACCGCCGCCGGAGCGCTGTCATGAGTGCGCTCGACGGGCAGGTGGCGCTGGTCACCGGCAGCTCGCGGGGCATCGGGGCGGCCATCGCCGGCGAGTTCGCGCGGCGCGGCGCCGCCGTCGCCGTGCACGGCCGCGACGCGGCCGCCACGGCCGCCGTCGCGGACGCCATCACCGGCGGCGGCGGCAAGGCGGTGGCGGTGACCGGCGACGTTACCGATTTCGGCCAGGTCGAGGCGCTGCGGGGGGCCGTCGAGGCGAGCCTCGGCCCGGTGGACATCCTGGTGGCCAACGCGGGCGGCAGCCTCACCCCGCCCGCGCCGCTGGAGGAGATCCCGGAAGCCGGCTGGCGCGCCACCGTCGACGCCAACCTGCTCAGCACTTTCCTCACCCTGAAGAGCTTCCTGCCCGGGATGAAGGAGCGCCGCCGCGGCTCGATCATCACGGTCAGCTCCACCGCGGGGCGCCGGCCGCACCCCGGCTCCCCCATCCCCTACGCGGCGGCCAAGGCCGGGATCGTCCTGCTCACTCAGGACGCCGCGGCGCAGGCGGGCCCGTTCGGGATCCGGGTCAACTGCATCGCGCCTGAGACCATCCTCACCGAACGGAACCTGCAGCAGATCCCGGCCGGGCTGCGCACCACCCTCGCCGACGCTCACCCGCTCAGGCGCCTCGGCACGCCGCAGGATGTCGCCGCCGCCGCCGCGTTCCTCGCCTCCGCGGAGGCGGCCTGGATCACCGGCGTCGTCGTCGACGTGGCCGGCGGCGCCGTCATGGTCTGAGAAGCGTCGTGGTCTGAAAAGAAGAGAAAGGAAACCATCATGGCGATGAACGAAGCCGCGATGCGGCGCCGCGCCCGGACCATGCGCGCGGTCAACGTGCCCATGCGGGCGGTGCTCGGGCTGCCGTTCCCGACCCCGCTGTCCGCGAACCTGATGCTTATCTCCTACACCGGCCGCAAAAGCGGGAAGGCGTACCGGCAGCCGGTGAGCTACGCCCGCGACGGCGAGA
>DATBBI010000242.1:0-6390 GCA_036271115.1 Trebonia sp. | reverse complement strand
ACCTTAGCCGCACGGTCCGGTGCTTCGTCAAGCGGTTGCGTAAATACGGAAATGGACCCCTACAGCAGGTAGGGGGCCATCTCTCAGAGCTGGATCAGTACCGGTAGTGGTCCGCCTTGAACGGACCCTCGACCGGGATGCCGAGGTAGGCGGCCTGCTCCTTGGTCAGCTCGGTCAGGTGTACGCCGAGCGCGGCCAGGTGCAGCCGGGCCACCTTCTCGTCGAGCGCCTTCGGCAGCGTGTACACGCCGACCGGGTACTCCTCCGGCTTGGTGAAGATCTCGACCTGCGCCATCACCTGGTTGGTGAAGGAGTTGGACATCACGAACGACGGGTGGCCGGTCGCGTTGCCCAGGTTGAGCAGGCGGCCCTCGGACAGCACGATGATCGTGTGGCCGTCGGCGAACGTCCACTCGTCGACCTGCGGCTTGACGTTGACCCGCTTGACGCCGGGGGTCCGCTCAAGGCCGGCCATGTCGATCTCGTTGTCGAAGTGGCCGATGTTGCCGACGATCGCCTGGTGCTTCATCTTCGCCATGTGGTCGGCGGTGATGATGTCCTTGTTGCCAGTCGTGGTGACGAAGATGTCCACGTCCGGCAGCGCGTCCTCGATCGTGGTGACCTGGTAGCCGTCCATCGCCGCCTGCAGCGCGCAGATCGGGTCGATCTCGGTGATGATCACCCGGGCGCCCTGGCCGCGCAGCGACTCGGCGCAGCCCTTGCCCACGTCGCCGTAGCCGCAGACGAGTGCGACCTTGCCGCCGATCAGCACGTCGGTGCCGCGGTTGATGCCGTCCACGAGGCTGTGCCTGCAGCCGTACTTGTTGTCGAACTTCGACTTGGTCACCGAGTCGTTGACGTTGATCGCCGGGAACTTGAGCGTGCCCGCCTTGGCCATCTCGTACAGCCGGTGCACGCCGGTGGTGGTCTCCTCGGTCACGCCCTTGACCGACTCCGCCGCCTTCGTCCACTTGCCGGGGTTGTCGGCGAGGGAGTTGCGCAGCCGGTCGAGGATGACCCGCCATTCCTCGGGGTCGTTCTCGTCAGGCGAGGGGACCGCGCCGGCCGCCTCGTACTCCGCGCCCTTGTGCACGAACAGCGTCGCGTCGCCGCCGTCGTCCAGGATCATGTTCGGGGCCTCGCCGCCGGGCCAGGTCAGCGCCTGCTCGGTGCACCACCAGTACTCCTCGAGCGTCTCGCCCTTCCAGGCGAAGACCGGAATGCCCTTCGGGTCGTCAGGGGTGCCATCGGGGCCGACGGCGACGGCCGCCGCGGCGTGGTCCTGGGTGGAGAAGATGTTGCAGCTCGCCCACCGGACCTGCGCGCCGAGGGCCGTCAGGGTCTCGATGAGAACCGCGGTCTGGATCGTCATGTGCAGCGAGCCGGTGATCCTGGCGCCCTTGAGCGGCTGGGAGCCCGCGTACTCGGCGCGGGTCGCCATCAGGCCGGGCATCTCGTGCTCGGCGAGCTGTATCTCCTTGCGACCGAAGCTGGCCAGCGAGATGTCGGCCACCTTGAACGGTTCAGTGCTCATGCACTAATCTCCTTCGCTGATGTCTTTAGCAACGAACACGACGGTACGGGATCAGGCGGCCGCCGCGCACGCGTAAGGCACCTTTTTTGACACGACAATGTTAGATTTGAATTCATGAGGATCTCGGCAGCGGCGAAACGCCTCGGAATGTCCCCTCGCATGCTCCGTTACCGGGAGGACCTCGGGCTGCTGCCGCCGCTGCGGGACCGGCCCGCGGGACGCGGGCCCGCGCACCGGCAGTTCACCGACGACGACCTGGCGGCCATCACTACGGCGGTGCGGATCGAGCAGCGGTACGACATTACCCCCGCCGCGCTCGCGTTCGGCCTGCGGGTGCTGACCGAGCCCATGGTTCGCGCCGCGGTCGCCGACCTCGGGCGGCGCACCGGCCACATGCCCGCCACGCCTGGACGGGCACTGGACTTCGAGAAGGAGCGCGCGCTGCGCGCGCTTGGCGAGCAGCCGCGGGGCGCGGTCCGAGCCGATCCGCGGGAGCGGCGAGCGCGGTATTAGGCGGGCGGCGAGCCGCCAGACGGGCGGCGGGGGCGGCGGCGCGGCAGCCGGCTTCGGTGCACCACCTGGATGGACGGGTCGGCAGCGTCTTCCCTGGCCGGGGAGTAGATGTCGGGCTCCAGGTAGATCGTCTCCGCGATGGGCACCGCGGCACGCACCCGACGCTCCGCGGCGTCGATCCTGGTCACCAGGTCCGCCGCGGACATCGACCCGGGCACCGCGACCTTCGCGGCCACCAGGAGCGAGTCCGGGCCGACGTGGGAGGTCCGCAGGTGAATCACCTGGAAACCCTCAGGGCCGTCCTCCAGGGCCTGGACGATCTCGGCCGACACCTCCGCGGTCGCCGACTCGCCGAGCAGCAGGCTCTTCGTCTCGTAGCCGACCACGAACGCCGCGCAGGCAAGCAAGACGCCCACCGCCACCGAGCCCGCGCCGTCCCATGCGCCGTTGCCGGTCAGCACCGACAGTCCCACGCCGAGAAACGCGAACCCGAGGCCGAGCAGCGCGGCTAGGTCCTCAAGCAGGACGACGGGCAGCTCCGGTGACTTCGTGGCGTGTACGAAGGACCGCCAGCTCAGCCGGCCGCGCTCCCTGTTCGCTTCCCCGATCGCGGTGCGCAGCGAGAGCGACTCGAGCACCGCGGACACGGCGAGCACAACGAACGCGACCGCCGGCGCCCGCACCTCCTCAGGCGAGAGGATCTTATGCACCCCGTCGTAGATGGAGAAGACCGAGCCGACGGTGAACAGCAGGACCGCCACCACGAACGCGTAGAAGTACCGTTCCCGGCCGAACCCGAACGGGTGCAGCTCTGTCCGCGCGCGCCGCGACCTCCCGCTGCCGATCAGCAAGAGCAGCTCGTTGCCGGTATCGGCGACCGAGTGCACGGACTCGGCGAGCATCGACGCGGAGCCCGTGATGAGAAACGCGGCGAACTTGGCGATCGCGATGCCCAGGTTGGCCGCGAGCGCGGCGAGGACGGCCTTCATCAGCGAGCTACACCGGACGTTCCGCGAGGTCGCGGAGGTCCTTGATCGCCGCGATCGCGAGCGGGTCGATCCCGCACGCGATGCCGAGGTACACCGAGGCGTAGTCCAGCAGTTGAACCGCCGATGCCAGCCGCAGCAGCGGGGTGTCCCCGTCCATCGCGATCTCCGAGACCTCGGCGCCGCGCCCCTCGGCCAGCGACACCGCGGCCGTCCGCACCCGCGTGACGGACGGGTGCTCCCCGGCGGGATCGGCGAGCAGCACGAGCCGGAGCATCGGGCCGTCCGCCCCGTCGTCGTCCAGGTCCGCGTCGTCGTCGGAGAACTCGTCGAACGCGGCGCCGGTGATGTCCTCCGCCGCGGGGAACTCCGGTTCTGTCACGGGCACGAACGGCCCGTCGAGGGTCGCCACCTGGTCGTATCCCGCTGCGGGCAGCGCGCCGAAGATCGCCGGGTACTTCGCGTTCGCCGCGAGCTGCGACGCGAACCGCCGCCCGGCGGCCGCCGCCGACGGCGACCCGCCCCAGATCAGCGGAAGCCGCCCTGCCAGGTCGAGCGCGAGCGACTTGCCCGGGTTGACGAACGACTCGCTGGCCGGGCGGCACTGGTGCGAGATCTCCTCCATCGCGGTCGCCGCGGCCTCGTACATGTCCTCCTCGACGCGCGCCAGGCCGAGCCTGGAGCCGATCACTAGCAGCGGCACCGTCAGCGCCCACGGCATGGACCTGGCGGGGCCGCCGGACTCCACAGGGATGAACGTGCCCCTGGCGCGCTGCGCTAGCTCGTGCAGCGGCGAGCCTGGCGCGCCGACCACGACAAGCTCGCAGCCGCGGCGGGTGGCCTCGGTGGCGAGCGCAAGCGTCTCGGCCGTCTGCCCGGACCTGGACGCCGCGATCACCAGGTCGGCGGCGCCGACCCAGCCGGGCAGCTGATAGCCGGACACGCGAAGCACCTGAACCGGCGAGCTGACCCCGCAGATCGCCGCCAGCGCGTCGCCGGCGAAGGCGGAGCCGCCGCTCCCGGCCGTGACGATCGCGCGCGGCCTGGTGTCCGGCCGCAGCGCCGACAGATCGGTCTCCGCGCATGCCCGCAAGGCGGTGCGGACCTGCGCCGCGGACGACGCGACCTCCCGCAGCATCCCCCCAGGGTCGCCTGCCTCGACCATGTCCGGGTCGTCGAGCCGGAGCGCGGCGAGCGAGAGATCGCTGCCGTGCGGGGTATTCACCCCGTGCCGCCAGGAGTGCTGGGGGCGTCAGGCCGCCGTGCCTCGTCCACGAGCAGCACCGGGATGTTGTCGCGGACCGGGTAGGCCAGCCCGCAGCCGGTGCACACCAGCTCGCTCGCCGCGTCGTCTACCCGCAGCGCGGCGCGGCAGTTGGGACAGACGATGATTTCCAGCAGCCAGTCGTCGAGTTCCACGCGGTTCATCCTCTAACCAGACTGAGCACTTCGTCCCTGATCGCGGCCATCTGCCCGGGAGTGGCCGCTTCCACGTTCAGCCGCAGCAGCGGCTCGGTGTTGGAGGGACGGATGTTGAACCACCAGTCGTCTCCCATGACCGTGAGACCGTCGAGCTCATCCAGGGTCACGCCGGGACGTTCTGAATAAATGTCCTTCACCTTGGCAGTGGTGGCGGCCTGATCGGCGACCTCGCTGTTGACCTCGCCACTCGCCGCGTACCGGGAAAAGTCCTGCAGCATGGCGGACAGCGGGCGGTTGTCGTGGCCGAGCGCGGCCAGCACGTGCAGCGCGGCCAGCATGCCCGAGTCGGCGAACCAGAAGTCCCTGAAGTAGAAGTGGCCGGAGTGCTCGCCGCCGAACACGGCGTTCGTCTCCGCCATCTTCGCCTTGATGAACGAGTGGCCGACCCGGGTGCGGACCGGGGTGCCGCCGTGCTCGGCGATGATTTCGGGCACCGCGCGGGACGTGATCAGGTTGTGGATGACCGTCGCGCCGGGCTCGCGGGCCAGCTCGCGGGTCGCGATCAGCGCGGCCAGCACACTCGGGCTGACGATCTCCCCGCGCTCGTCGACCACGAAGCAGCGGTCGGCGTCGCCGTCAAAGGCCAGGCCGATGTCGGCGTTGCTGTCCTTGACCGCCTGCTGCAGGTCACGCAGGTTCGCCGGGTCGATCGGGTTCGCCTCGTGGTGCGGGAACGTGCCGTCGAGCTCGAAGTACAGCGCGATGAGCGTGATCGGCAGGCCCTCGAACACGACGGGCACCGTGTGCCCGGCCATGCCGTTGCCCGCGTCCACCGCGACCTTCAGCGGCCGGATGCCGGACAGATCGACCAGCTTCTTCAGGTACTCCGCGTAGCCGGGCAGCAGGTCCCTGCTCGTGGTCGTGCCTGGCTCGCCGTCGTAGGCGGGCACGCCGTCGGCGACCATGGCCTTGATCTCGGCGAGGCCGGTCTCGATGCCGACCGGCTTGGCGCCCGCCTTGCACAGCTTGATGCCGTTGTACCTGGCAGGGTTGTGGCTGGCGGTGATCATCGCGCCGGGCATGTCGAGCGAGCCGCTCGCGTAGTACACCATGTCAGTGGAGCCGAGACCGCCGTGGATCACGTCCGCGCCCTGCGACGCCGCGCCGCGGCCGAGCGCGTCTGCGAGCGGCGCGCTGCTCGCGCGCATGTCATGCAGCGTGACGATGCTCTTCGCGTTGGTCAGCCGGACGAACGCTGCCCCGACCTGTTCGGCGACGCCTTCGTCAAGCTCGTCAGGCACGACGCCCCTGATGTCGTATGCCTTGAAGATCTTGTCCAGATCGCTCACTGTGGCTCGCTTCCTGATCCCGTCCCTGCGGACCTTCCCAGGACCAACCTATCGGTCGGCGGGCCAGAGCCGGCGCTAAGACTCGGGTTGAGCGGTGGGGGCGGAGCGGACAACGCGCAGATGGCCGCGGCGGCCGACCTCGACGCCCTGGCCGACCGGTTCGGTGACGGCCTGGGCCTGACCAGCGGCACCGCCCGCCGTGGCGGTCCTGGCCGGGCCGGGGCGTCCCGCTTCGCGGACCACGTTCGCCAGCGCCTCGAGGTCGTCGGCCCGTTCCCGCGCCGGGTCCGGCGGCAGCCGGACCACGTCCCAGCCGCGCGGCACGACCAGCCTGGCGGCGTGCTTCTCGCACAAGTCGTAGCAGTGCGGTTCGACGTAGGCCGCGAGCGGGCCGAGCACCGCCGTCGAGTCGCGGTACACGTACGTGAGCGTGTAGACGGGAGGCTGCTTGCACGCGGTGCGTGAGCAGCAACGGGTATTCACCAGCCCACCTCGCTCACCAGATCGATAGAGATCACGATAGCAGCGCGATCCCCCTCGGCACGCGGCCAACACGCGCCTGGATGAGCGCCGCCGGCCCGCCAGG
>DATBBI010000241.1:0-6901 GCA_036271115.1 Trebonia sp. | reverse complement strand
CTGACCCGGTACTGCCGCAGCGCGGCGGCTATCGCCGCGAACGGCGTGTCCCGCTCCACCCAGGTCACCTGGGTGGTCATCACGTCCTTGACCGCCAGGTTCATCGTCCGCGCCCCTCTCCTAACGAGTCAGCACGACCTTCAGCGCGCCGCTGGTGGCGGCCTCACCGAAGACCTCGTAGGCCTTGTCGAACTCGTCCAGGCCGAAGTGGTGCGTGATGAACCGGCTCGCGTCGAGCTGGCCGGAGGTCACCAGCCGCATCAGGGTCGGCGTGGACGAGGCGTCCACCAGCCCGGTCGTGATCGTGATGTCCCTGATCCATTGCTCTTCCAGGTGCAGCGTGGCCGGCTTGCCGTGCACGCCGATGTTCGCGATCCGCCCGCCGGGCCTGGCCAGCTTCACGGCCATCTCGAACGTCGCGGGCACGCCGACCGCCTCGACCGCCACGTCCGCGCCGAGCCGCCCGGTGAGATCCTTGATCACGGTCATCGGGTCCTCGCGGGAGTCGTTGATCGTGACGTCTGCGCCGAAATGCCTGGCGGCCTCGAGGCGCGCGTCGGACAGGTCGATGGCGACGATGTGGGCCGGGCTGTACAGCCGGGCGCCGCTGATCACGGACAGGCCGATCGGCCCGGCGCCTACGACGGCCACCAGGTCGCCAGGCCGGACACCGCCGGCCAGCACGCCGACCTCGTAGCCGGTCGGCAGGATGTCCGCCAGCATGAGGATCTCCTCGTCGGCCGCGCCGTCAGGGATCCGGTAGGTGGAGGTATCGGCGTACGGCACGCGGACGTACTCGGCCTGGGTGCCGTCGATCCGGTGGCCGAGCACCCAGCCGCCGCCGTCCAGGCACTGCCCGTAGCGTCCCTCGCGGCAGAACCGGCAGGTCCCGCACGCGCTGATGCACGAGACGAGCACCCGGTCGCCCGGCGTCAGCCGGCGCACACCGTCGCCGGCTTCGACGACCGTTCCGACGGCCTCGTGGCCGAGAATCCGCCCTGGCGCCACTTCCGGCACGTCGCCGCCCAGGATGTGCAGGTCGGTGCCGCAGATCGTGGTGGCGTCGACCCGGACAATGACCTCACCGTCGTCGGTGATCTCCGGGTCGGGGACTTCCTCCCAGGCCTTCTGGCCTGGACCGTGGTACACGAGCGCCCGCATGGCTGCCTCCTGTTGATCTCGCTTCTGCGTCCAGCCTCGCGGCGGGGCGCCGCGGGCGGCAGGGCTGAAGGTCCCGCCGCGGGGGCGGAAGGTCACGGGCTACCGGAGGCGCGGGCGTAATAGGGTCTTAACCGGAGCTTGAGGCTGCGCCACGGAAGGAGCGCCCACGATGGCTGACCGCGTGATCGAGGAACTCGACCGGGATGAGGCCCTGCGGCTGATCTCAGCCGGAGGGATCGGCCGCATCGCTTACACCAGCAGGTTCGGCCCCACCGTGCTGCCGGTGAACTACAGCTTCTACGAGGGGGCGATCTTGTTCCGCACCGCGGAACACGGCCCGCTGGACGAGGACCTGCGGACCGGGATCGCGGGCGCCGACTACGAGGTGGCGTTCGAGATCGACGACATCGACATGTCGGGCGAGATGGGCTGGAGCGTGCTGGTCCAGGGGCCGGCCCACCACGTCACAGGGCCCGAGCGCGAGGAGGCCTTCAGGGCCTGCGTGGAACCCTGGGCGCCCGGCAACCGGGAGCTGCTCGTGCGGATCGTTCCGTCCCGGATCACCGGCCGTCGCATCAGTCATTCGTAACGGGCCCGTGGTCCCCCCGCCCGGTCAGGGCTCCTCAGGAACCATGGCGATCGCGCCGCAGGGGCACTCCGCGGCGCAGATCCCGCAGCCCTTGCAGTAGTCGTAGTCGATCTCGTAGTCGCCGGGGCCGCCAGGGCCGGTCTTGATGACGCCCGTGTTTTTTAGGATCGCTGCGTCCGGGCAGGCGCCGTAGCAGTTGTCGCAGCCGAAGCAGTTACCGCAGGACATGCACCGGCGGGCCTCGAACAGCGCGGTGGACTCGTCGAGGCCGCCGGTGACCTCCTCGAACGTGCCGGTCCTGCGGGCGGCGGCCAGCTTCGGCCGGACGGTGCCTGGGGCGTCCGCGTAGTACCAGGTGTTCAGCCCGCCGTAGCCGGCCAGGTCGGGCCGCGGCGCCTGCTCACGGCTCGCGCCGCGCAGCCAGGCGTCGATGTTCCGCGCGGCCTTCTTGCCGTGGCCGATCGCGACCGTGACGGTCCGCTCGGCGGGCACCATGTCGCCGCCGGCGAAGATCCCCTGGTGCCCGGTCATCAGGTCCTGGCCGACGTCGACGGTCCCGCCGGAGAACGTCACGCCGGGCACGCCGTCGAGTACGGCCAGGTCGGCGTCCTGGCCGAGCGCGAGCACCAGGCAGTCCGCCGTCAGCTCCTCGAACTCCCCCGTCGGCTGCGGGAACCCGGTGTCGTCGAGCCGCATCTTCTCGATCACCAGCTTGCCGTCGTCGGCGTGCGCGACCGTGGACAGCCAGCGCATCGTGACGCCTTCCTCCAGCGCCTCTTCCACCTCGATGTCGTGCGCGGGCATCCGGTCCCTGGTGCGGCGGTAGACGACGACGGCCTCGGACGCGCCGAGCCTGCGCGCGGTGCGCGCCGCGTCCATGGCGGTGTTCCCGCCGCCGTAGACGGCGACCCGGCGGCCGAGCATCGGCGCCGAGCCGTCTTCGACCCGGTGCAGCAGCGACACCGCGTCCATGATGCGTGCCGAGTCGCCGGCCGGGATGTAGGCGCGCTTGCCGATGTGCGCGCCGACGGCCACGAACGCGGCGTCGAACTGCCCGCCGCCCTCGGTCAGCTCGGCGAGCAGGTCGGTGACGGTCGCGTTGAGCTCGAGCGTGACGCCCATGTCCAGGACGCGGGTGATCTCGGCGTCCAGGATGTCGCGCGGCAGCCGGTACTTCGGGATGCCGTAGCGCATCATGCCGCCGGGCTCGGCGCCCGCGTCCTTGACGGTCACCGAGTGGCCCAGCCGGGTGAGGTGATAGGCGGCCGACAGCCCCGACGGCCCGGCGCCTACCACCAGCACCCGCTTACCCGTCCGCGCCGCCGCGACGGGTAGCTTCCAGCCGCGCCCCATGGCTTCGTCGCCGAGAAATCGCTCGACGGAGTTGATCCCGACGGCCTCGTCGAGCTGAGCCCGGTTGCAGGCGGTCTCGCACGGCCGGTAGCAGACCCGGCCCATGATCGCGGGGAACGGGTTGTCGGCCATGATCTGCCGCCAGGCGGCCTCGCCCGCGGGGGGTTGTGGGAGGCCGTCCCCCCTGGCTAGCAGAGCGTCCTGGTCCCCCTCTTCGGCGTGATACAGCCATTGCTGGACGTTCTCGCCGGCCGGGCACGCGTCGTTGCACGGCGGCAGGTTGCGGGTGTAAACGGGGCGCTCGGTGCGCCACGCGCCGGTGTGGTTGGCCCGGCTCGAGCCTGGCGTGAGCGTGATGGCGAAGGGCCGTTCCACGGCGGTTCACCGCCCTTCAGGGGAGGCGTGGGCGTTGAGAGTCGGCTGCTTACGTTCCGGATGATGATCGTGAAGCAGCCCGAATCGGGAGACGTTGCGGTCGGCCGAGGCCTGGATCCGCGCGATGACGTCCGTCCGCTCCTCGGGGCGGAACAGGTGCGCGTAGCGGGCCTGCAGCCGCAGGTAGTCGGTGACGGGCACCTGGCGGCGGATCGGGGTCGCGCTGACCACCTCGCCGGTCTCGGCCTCGAAGACCGGGAACAGGGCCGACTCGACGGCGAGCCTGGCCACCTTGATCGTGTCGGCGGGCGAGCTGCCCCAGCCGAGCGGGCACGGCACCAGGATGTGCAGGTAGCGGGCCCCGTGGAAGTCCATCGCCCTGGTCGCCTTGTACTCCAGGTCGCGCAGGTCGGCGACCGTGGCAGTGGCTACGTATGGGATCTCGTGCGCCATGGCGATGAGCGGGACGTTCTTGCCCTGGCCGAAGGTATTGCCCGGCTCGGGGCCTTCGGCTGGTGTGGTCGCGGTGCGCGCGGCGGGCGGGGTGGCGCCGGACCGCTGCACGCCGGTGTTCATGTAGGCCTGGTTGTCGTAGCAGATGTAGAGCACGTCGTCGTTCCGCTCGAACATGCCGGACAGGCAGGCCATGCCGATGTCCACCGTGCCGCCGTCGCCGCCTTGGCCGACGACCCGGATGTCGCCGCGGCCCATGGCCTTCAGCGCGGCGGCCACGCCGGTGGCGACCGCGGGCGCGTTGCCGAACAGCGAGTGCAGCCACGCGATCTGCCAGGAGGTTTCCGGGAACGGGGTGGAGAACACCTCGAGGCAGCCGGTCGCGTTGACGGCGATCAGCTTGCCCTTGGTGGCGCGCATCACCGCGTCGAGCGCGTAGCGCGCGCCGAGCGCCTCCCCGCAGCCCTGGCAGGCGCGGTGACCGCAGGTCAGCGTGTTCGCCCGGGTCGCGCTCGACTGGACGCTGCGCAGGTCGGCCGGCAGTAGCCGGTTGCCGGCCGCGAAGCTGCCGGTCTGGTAGAACTTGATCCGCTGGTAAGGCATGGTCACGACCTTCCGGCGAGGTCGCGGAGGATGTTCTCCGCGCTCGGGCCTGATCTGCGGGTGGCGCGGATCCGCGCCAGCTCGGTTTCGGCCAGGTGCGTGTCCAGGTCGAGGAAGCTGAATGCGGGGAGCTCGCCGCGCGCCGCGCTGGTGAGCATGCGGGTTAGCGATGCGCGGGTGACGGGCCGGCCGCCGAGACCGGCGACGACCGTGGCGATGATCGCGCCGCGCGGTCCGCCGTCGCCGGTGGCGAGCGCCGCCCTGACGTCCGCGGTGACGACGCCGCCGGCGCCCGGCGCGAGCGACCGCTCGAGCACGACCAGGCGCCGCGGGCGGTTGTCGTCGCCGAGCGCATCGCACACCGCCTGGGCGGGGAACGGGCGGAACGTGGTGATGCCGAGCACGCCGGCTCGCACGCCGTCGTCGCGGAGCTCGTCGATCGCGTCCTTGACCGTGCCGAGCACCGAGCCGAGCGCGACCACGATCAGCTCGGCGTCGTCGGTGCGGTACGGCTTGACGAGGCCGCCGCTGCCGCGGCCGAACTGGGCGCCGAAGTCGGCCTCGGCGGCCGGGATGACGTCGAGCGCCCGCCGCATCCGCTCGAACGCGAGGTAGCGGACCTCGGTGAACGCCTCGGGGCCGACCATGGCGCCGATCGACACCGGGTCGCCGGGGTCGAGCACCTGCCGCGGCTCGTACGGCGGCAGGAAGGCATCCACCTGGGTTTGCGCCGGAATGTCGACCCGCTCGCTGGCGTGGGTGAGCACGAATCCGTCCATGCAGACCATCACCGGGTTGGACAGCTCTTCGGCGATCCTGAAGGCCTGGATATGCAGGTCGGCCGCTTCCTGGTTGGTCTCGGCGTACAGCTGGATCCAGCCGGCGTCGCGCTGGCTCATCGCGTCGCTGTGGTCGTTCCAGATGTTGATCGGCGCGCCGATCGCGCGGTTGGCGACCGTCATCACCACCGGCAGCCCGAGCCCGGCGGCGTTGTAGACGGCCTCGCTCATGTACAGCAGGCCCTGGCTGGCGGTCGCGGTGTAGGCCCGGGCGCCGGCCGCCTCCGCGCCGATGGCCACGGACATGGCGGCGAACTCCGACTCGACGTTCAGAAACTCGGCGTTCAGCTCGCCCTTCTTCACCATCGCGCCGAGCGCCTCGACGATGTGGGTCTGCGGGGTGATGGGATACGCGCATATCACCTGCGGGCGGCACATCGCCACCGTCTCGGCGACCGCGCGGGAACCCTCGATCTGCTTAAGCATGGTGAGTCACCGCCGTCAGCTCGTCTAGCTCGCCGGTCACGAAATCGAATGCCGCCCGGGCGGCGGCGGAGTTGCCCGCGGCGACCCGCGGCCGGTCCCCGAACCGTTCCGTGATCGCCGCCAGCAGCGCGTCGAGGCTGACCGTCTGCTCGGTCCGGGTCAGCGCGGCGAGCCCGCCGAGCATCGGAGCGCCGGGCAGCGGGCGGCCCAGGTTGGCGAGCGCCAGGTTCGTGGCCGGCACAGTGAGCAGGTGGCCCCTGTGCCGGGCGGCGAACTCGGCGAGGCCGATGTCCTCGACGCCGCGGCTGGAGTTGACCAGCACGTAGCCGTCCGGGCGGAGCCCGTCGAGGAGGCCGGGCTGGTGCAGCAGGGTGGGGTCCTGGATGAGCAGCGCGTCCGGCGCCGTGACCGGCTCGCGGGTCCGGATCGGCTTATCGTCGATCCGGCAGAACGACATCACAGGAGCGCCCATCCGTTCCGAGCCGAAGCTCGGGAACGCCTGCGCATACCGGTCCTCGCGGAACGCGGCCGACGCGAGCAGCTCGGCGGCGGTGACGACGCCCTGGCCGCCGCGGCCGTGGAATCGCACCTGGAACATTGCGGGCCTCCGGGTCTTATCGCTGGTGAGGTCCGGCCGGCGCGGTGGGCGCGCCGGCCGGAGGCTGCGGTTGGTGACTTATGCGATGGCCTTTGCCTGGGCCTCAGGTCCGGTGCTCGGCAGCGCTTCCGCGACCTTCTCGGTCCGGCGGCCAGCGGCGAAGGCGAACGCCGCGGCGAAGGCGGCCAGGGTGCCGAGCCCGAAGCTGACCAGCGCGGCGATGTAGGTGATCTGGGAGACCTTCCACCAGCCGTAGGCGTTCAGCAGCATGGACCGCAGCGTCTCGCCCTTGAAGACGGTGGCGACCAGGCCGGACAGCTGGGTGTTGGCCGGCTGCGCCATCGAGGCGGCCGACAGCTGGGAGTAGGTCTTGCCGCCGGACATGTCGGTGATGTGCTGGGCGATGAAGTGGTCGGCGTAGGCCTCGGCCTGCTGCCCGGTCAGCAGCTGCTGCCCGGCGTACTGCGACACCGACGGGATCATGTTCGGGGTGATCTCACCGCC
>DATBBI010000240.1:0-1606 GCA_036271115.1 Trebonia sp. | reverse complement strand
CGCGATCGTTGGGCCTGTGCGACCGAACGCACCGATCGCCGCCGCCGGCAGCCAGGGCCGCGGCGCCACGGAGAAAGCTCGCAGTGCCGGAGGACGATATGGGCAAGCACCTGCAGGCGACCGTTAGCGGGCAGGCCAGGGAAAACAGTGAGGTGATCTCAGCGGTTTTCATCTGAGGTAGCCGTGTTCGAAATGGGTCAGGACGAGGGCGGCGCGGGTGATAGAGCCGATCTTGGATGGGCTGGCGGTGACCCGCTTCAGGGTGCGCCAGCGGCCCTTGAGCAGGGCGAACCCGCGTTCGCCGCGGCATCGGACCGAGCGCAGCAGCATGTTGCGGGTGCGGGCATTGATGCTGAGGGGCCGATGGTAGCGGCGCTGCTTGGCCGGGATGTGAATGGCCGGGGACGCGCCGTCGTAGCCGGCGTCGGCCAGCACGGCCAGCCCGGCCGCGACCGCGGCGTACAGGCCCGGCAGCGCGTGGGTGCGGGCGGCGGTGCTGTCGTGCACCGAGCCCGGCTCGACGCCGGACACCCATAGCGGGAACCCGCCCGGGCCCAGGACCGCCTGGATGTTGCCGCCGTGGGCGCGGGCCTTGCCGCAGTACCACAGGTCTACGTCCTGGCCGCGGACGCTGAGAGTCTTCTCCCGGCACCGGTCAGTCCGGATGAGGGTGCCGTCGAGCACCACGTGCGGCAGGCCCTCCTCCAGGGCCCGGTCGAGGGCCTGGCGCAGGCCCGGGGCCTGGGCGGACAGCACCTCGGTCACTTCGTCCAGGTACCGGGACGCGGTGGCCCGGGAGATGCCGTGGTCGCGGGCCAGCACGTCCGGGCAGGTCCGATCGCGGAACCAGCGCAGCCCCAGGACCGCCTGCCAGAAGCAGGTCAGCGCCCGGCTCCCGCGCGGCGTCCCCCGGCGCCGGGTCTGGTCCCGGCGGCGACGATGCGGGCCCGCGACGCCGACAGCTCGGTGCGGCTTTGGGTGTTGGCAATGGCGGTTCCCACCAGCTCGGTGAACTCGGCGAGACGGTCCTCGGCCTGATCGGAGATGGGCCCGTCGGTCGACGCGATCGTCACCAGGCCCCAGACGGCGCCGTCGACGATGATCGGGGCGCCGACGACGCTATGCAGCCCGTCCTCGCGCGCCTTGGCGGCGAAGATGCCCCGCCGGTGTGAATAGTCCTCCATCCTGCCCGCGCGGCCCGTCCGCCGCACGCGTGCGGCCAGCCCTGAGTGGCGCAGCGGCCAGCGCGTCCCCGGCTGGAACGGATGCGGCCGGTCGCTCCACGCGGCGATCGACGTTATCGTCTCCCCATCGTCCTCATAGCGATGAACCGCGGCAATGGGCAGGTGCATCACCTCAGCAACCTCGCGGGCCACGGCGGCGAAGACCTCCCCCGTCTCCGCCCCCTGCGCCACGAGCGTGGCCACCTGCCGCAGCGCCGCCTGCTCCTCGGGCAGCCGCTCGATCTCGGTCCGTGCGTCGCTGTTCGCGATTGTCGTGGCCACAAGCTCGGTGAAGGCGGCCAGCCGGTCCAGGGTATCGGCGAGCAGCGGCGGCCGTTCGTAGCCGTCTGCCACGACCACCGCGCCCCAGACGCGGCCGCTGA
>DATBBI010000239.1:0-1826 GCA_036271115.1 Trebonia sp. | reverse complement strand
GCTGGCTTCCGGGATGCTGAATAGCGGTCCTGAGCATCGCGGGGCGTTCCTGGCGACGTGCCGGTATCACCTGGCCGATGACGGCGTCGCCGTGTTCCAGTACAACCCGCCCGGCTGGTTCGCGGCGTTCGCCGGCGCGCCACGGGAACGGGAGCGGGGCGGGATCATGTTCGTGATCCGCGAGTCCCGCAGGACGCCGCCCACCATGTCCTGCGAGGTGGAGTACCGCGCTGGCGACCGGACCTGGACGCAGGCCTGGACCTGCTACGAGATCAGTGACGCGGAGCTGACCGCGGACCTCGACGCGGCCGGGCTGACGTTCGGACGGTGGCTGACTGAGGACCAGGCCTGGTTCACGGCGCGCCCTCGCCTGCACTGAGCCGGGCGCCGTAGCGGTCGGCGAAGGCGAGCTCGGACGCGTCGGGCCGGTGCAGCCGCCGCGGGAACGGGCGGGCCGGGTACCCGGCGACGATGTGGCAGGCCGTGGCCATGTGGCCGGGGATGGCGAGCAGCTCCCTGACGTCGGGCTCGCGGGCGACCAGCAGCGTGGTGAACGTGGTGGCGACGCCCTGGGCGCGCAGCGCGAGGCACAGGTTCTGCGCCATGGGGTAAACCGAGCCGCCGCCGACGATGCTCAGCCGGCCGAGCCCGGTGTCGGTGGGATGGGTCTGCGCCAGGTCGGCGCACACCACGATGATCACCGGGTGCTCGCCGAACCGGCGCGCGAACTGGTCGGTGTCGGCCATCGTCCGCGCGGTGTCGGTGAACCCGGTCTGCACGCTCTTGGCCGCACCGCCCGCGCCGCGGATCGCCGCCGCCCCGCCGCGGGCCGCGGCGGCGACCTCCTCCCACAGCGGCAGGTACCACTCCCCCAGCTGCCTGCGCAGCGCCGGGTCCCTGACGAACACGAAGCGGACGGCGCACCGGTTGCCGCCGTTGGGCGCGAACCGCGCCAGCTCCACCGCGCGCAGCAGCACCTCGTCGGGCACCGGGTCGTCCCGGTAGTACCGGCACGCGTGCTGCGTGCGCATCGCCTCGGCTAGCTCCATAGACAGGGAGATGCCCGGCGCCGTACCGGTCAGAACTTGACGAAGATCTGGCCCTTGGGGGGCGCAGCTCCGGGCGGCGGGAAGATGAACGGCCGACGTCGGAGACTGGGCCGGAATCTGTTCTTCTGCTTAAGCGGCCGGGGCCGGCAGTCCTTCGTGATTAGAGTCGGAACGATGGCCCCGCTTCGAGCGCCACGGGCTGACGCCCGGCGTAACAGGGAGAAGGTCCTCCGCGCGGCCGCGGAGGCTTTCGCCGCGTCCGGGTATGACGCGCCGCTCGATGAAATCGCCGCCCGGGCCGGCGTCGGCGCCGGCACCGTGTACCGGCACTTCCCCACCAAGGAGGCGCTGTTCGAGGCGGTGGTCACGGCGCGGGTCGCCGATCTCGCCGCGGACGCGCGCGAGCGCGCTTGGGCCGCCGACCCGGGCGCTGCCTTCTTCGGCCTGCTGGCCAGGATCGGGGACGAGGCCACCGCCAAGCGCGACCTGCCCGAGGCCATCGCGATCCCCGGCCCGCTGCAGGAGGAGCTGCACGCCGCGCTAGGCGTCGTGCTGCGCCGCGCTCAGCGGGCCGGCGCGGTGCGCGACGATATCGATACTGCCGACCTGATTGCGGTTTTCAAGGCGGCGACGGCCGGGCTGCGCGACGCGCCGGGCGACGCGGTCCGCAGGAAGCGGCTGTTCGACGTGATGACCGACGGCCTGCGGCCGCAGGCTCTCGGGCCCGGGGCTCCCGGCCCCTCGCTCCGGTTAGAGCCGCGGGTCGACGTGGATCTT
>DATBBI010000238.1:0-8090 GCA_036271115.1 Trebonia sp. | reverse complement strand
GGCGTCGAGGCGGTCGAGCGCCTCATACAGGTCGCCGCCCTCTTTCGTCCAGCCGCGGGCCGCCAGGGTCCTGCCGCGCACGTCGAGGCCGATCGCGATCCGGTCGCCGTGGCGGCCGATCACCGACCGGACCCATTCGGGATTCTCCATGGCGGCAGTGCCGATGTTGACCCGGGCGCAGCCGGTCGCCAGCGCGCGGTCAAGGGAGGCGCCGTCGCGGATGCCGCCGGACATCTCGACCTTGACGTCCACTGTGCCGACGACCCGCGCCAGCAGCCCGGCGTTGGAGCCCCGGCCGAAGGCGGCGTCCAGGTCCACGAGGTGAATCCACTCCGCGCCGGCGGACTGCCAGGCGAGGGCGGCGTCCAGCGGGTCGCCGTAGGAGGTCTCGGACCCGGCGGCGCCCTGCACCAGCCGTACGGCCTGGCCGTCCGCCACATCGACGGCGGGCAGCAGGATCAGTGCGCTCACAAGCTCTCCAGCCAGTTGCGTAGGACGGCCGCGCCGGCGTCGCCGGACTTCTCCGGGTGGAACTGGGTCGCGGCGACGATGCCCTGCTCGACGGCCGCGGCGAACGGCTCGCCGTGCTCGGTCACGGTGATCTTCGCGCCCGCCGCCAGCAGCGGGTCCGCGTCCGACATGCGCAGCGCGTAGGAGTGCACGAAGAAGAAGCGCGTGCCTGCCGGGATCCCGGCGAACAGCGCCGAACCCGGTGCCGCGGCCACCGTGTTCCAGCCCATGTGCGGCAGCACCGGCGCGTCCAGGCGCTCGACGGTACCGGGCCAGACCCCGCACCCGCCGGCGCGGACCCCGTGCTCGACACCCGCCGCGAACAGGATCTGCATGCCGACGCAGATGCCGAGGACCGGGCGGCCCCGCTCCAGCCTGCTCGCGATCACCTTCTCGCCGCCGATGCCGCGCAGGCCGGTCATGCAGGCGGCGAACGCGCCGACGCCGGGCACCACCAGGCCGTCGCAGTCGGCGGCAGCGTCCAGGTCGGCGGTCACCGTGACGTCCGCCCCGGTCCGGGCCAGGGCCCGCTCGGCGGACCGCAGGTTGCCCGACCCGTAGTCGAGCACCACGACGCGGCGGGTCATGGCGGTTCCTTGGCGGAGCTCTGCTTGCCTGGGGATACCCCCCAAGCCCCCTGGGCCCGTTCGGGATAAGGCATTTAAAGCACGCCCTTCGTGGACGGAACCCCGCCGGCCCTCGGGTCGAAGGCGGCAGCCGCCCGGAGCGCGCGGGCGACGGCCTTGAACTGAGCCTCCACGATGTGGTGCGGGTTGCGGCCGTACAGCACGTGCACGTGCAGGCAGATCCCGGCGGAGAACGCGAGCGACTCCCAGATGTGCCTGGTCAGCGTGGTGTCGTAGCTGGCGCCGATCATCGGGGCCATGCCGTCAGGCTCGTCGTGGACCACGTACGGCCGCCCCGACAGGTCGACCGCGGCGCGGACCAGCGTCTCGTCGAGCGGGACCAGCGCGTCGCCGAACCGCGAGATCCCTGACTTGTCGCCCAGCGCCTCGCGCAGCGCCTGGCCCAGCGCGATCGACGTGTCCTCCACCGTGTGGTGCGCGTCGATCTCGATGTCGCCCTTGGCCCGGACGGTCAGCCCGAGGCACGCGTGCTTGCCCAGCTGGGCGAGCATGTGGTCGAAGAACGGCACCCCCGTCTCCACCTCGACAGGGCCGGGCCCGTCCAGGTCGAGCTCGACGAGCAGCTCGGTCTCTTTCGTCTCGCGGGTCACGCGTCCCACGCGGCTCACAGTGCCAGCACCTCCGTCAGCGCCGCCTTGAACGCGGCTGTCTCTTCCGGCGTTCCCACCGTGACGCGCAGCCAGCCCCGCGGGCCGGTGTTCCTGATCAGCACCCCGCGGTCAAGCAGGCCCTGCCAGACCGCGTCCCTGTCGCCGAACACGCCGAACAGCACGAAGTTCGCGTCGCTGTCCGCCACGGTGAGGCCGTTCCCGCGCAGCCATGCCACAAGCTCGTCGCGGCCTTTGCGGAGCGCCGCCACGGTCGCGAGCGGCTCTTCCTTGTGGGCGAGCGCGGCGCGGGCGACCGCCTGGGTCACCGTGGACAGGTGGTACGGCAGCCGGACCAGCAGCAGCGCGTCGATCACCGCAGGATCGGCCGCCAGGTAGCCGAGCCGGGTGCCGGCGGCGGCGAACGCCTTGGACATCGTCCTGGTGACGACGAGCCGCGGCCGTCCCGGCAGCAGGGTGAGCGCGCTCGGCGTGCCGTCACGGCGGAACTCCGCGTAGGCCTCGTCCACGACGACCATGCCCGGCGCCGCGTCGTACACCTCCGCGATGAGGCCGAGGGGGACGGAGGTGCCGGTGGGGTTGTTCGGGGAGGTGATGAACACGACGTCGGGCTGGTGGCGTTTCACCTGCTCAGCGGCGGTGGATAGGCCGTAGCCTGCGTCGCGTTCCCCGGCCAGCCAGGTGGTGCAGGTGACCGTGGAGATCAGCGGGTGCATCGAGTAGGACGGCTCGAAGCCGAGCGCGGTCCTGCCCGGGCCGCCGAACGCCTGCAGGAGCTGCTGGATGATCTCGTTGGACCCGTTCGCGGCCCACGTGCCGGCCGCGGTCAGGTCGTGGCCGAGGTAGTCGGCGAGGTCCTTGCGCAGGTCGGTCGCGTCCCGGTCCGGGTAGCGGTTGAGCGTGCCGGCCACGCCGGCCACCGCGCCGGCGATCGCCCGCTGGAGCGCCTGGCTCGGCGCGTACGGGTTCTCGTTGGTGTTCAGCTGCACCGGGACGTCAAGCTGCGGCGCTCCGTACGGGTGCAGGTCTTTCAGGTCATCCCGAACGGGCAGCTGCTTCGCCTCTTCGGTCATTGGGTGCCCCTCGGGACGCGGACGCGGACGGCGGCCACGTGCGCGGCGAGGTCCTCCGCGCCGCCGAGCGCGTCGACGCGCGGCGCGACGGCCGCGAGCGAGTCACGGTCGCACTCGATGACGTTGACGACCTTGAGGTACGGGTACACCGACAGCCCGCTGGTGTGCCGGGCGGTGCCGCCCGTCGGGAGCACGTGGTTGGACCCGGCCAGGTAGTCGCCCAGCGAGACCGGCGAGTAGGGGCCGACGAAGACGGCCCCGGCGTTGCGGATCTCGCCGGCGACCTTGGCGGCGTCCTCGGTCTGCACCTCCAGGTGCTCGGGCGCCCACGCGTCGGACACCGCCCTGGCGGCGTCGATGTCGTCGACGATGACGTAGCCGGCCTGGTTGCCGAGCGCGACGGCGACCCGCTCCTTGTGCTTCGTGGCGGGGAGCTGGCGCTTGAGCTCTTCGTCGACCTTGGCGGGCAGGCCCGCGTCGGTGGTGATCAGCAGGCAGGCGGCGAGTTCGTCGTGTTCGGCCTGGCCGATGAGATCGGCGGCCAGGTAGGCGGGGTCGGCGGTGTGGTCGGCGATGATGCCGATCTCGGTGGGGCCGTTCTCCCCGTCGATGCCGACCTGACCCTGCAGGACGCGCTTGGCGGCGGCGACGTACACGTTGCCGGGGCCGGTGATCACGTCGACGGGCGCACACTCACCGGTGCCGTAGGCGAACATGGCGAGCGCCTGGGCGCCGCCGGCCGCGTGCACCTCGGTGACGCCGAGCAGGGCGCAGGCGGCCAGCACCGCCGGGTGCGGCAGGCCGCCGAACTCGCTTTGCGGGGGACTCGCGACCGCGATCTCGCTGACCCCGGCCGCCTGGGCCGGGACCACGTTCATCACCACGGACGACGGGTAGGCGACGAGGCCGCCTGGCACGTAGACGCCGGCCCGGTTGACGGGGATGAAGCGGGTGGAGACGGTGAGGCCCGGCGCGGGCGCGGTGTCCGCGCGGCGCGGGACCTGGGCCTCGTGCACCACCCTGGCGCGGCGGGCGGCTTCCTCGAGAGCGTCCCTGACCTTGGGGTCGATGGTGTCCAGCGCATGCTGCAGGGCTTCTCGCGGGACGCGGGTATGCGCCAGGTCCACGCCGTCGAACCGCCTGGTGTACTCACGGACCGCCGCGCCGCCGCGGACGCGGACGTCCTCGGTGATCGGCTTTACCAGGTCCACGGCGCGATCCACGTCGAGGGCCGCGCGCGGCAGCACGCCGCCGAGCGCTTGCCTGGTGAGCCCGTCCGCGGCGTGACCACGCAGGTCAATAACGGTGGTGACGGGGCTGACCCCGCTATCCGAAGTCACCCGCCCAGTCTACGAAGACCGCAGGCCGGTCGCAGAACCGTCCGCATGCTGGACAGCCGCGTGCCTCACGTGCCCGCGTCGTCGACGGCGGCGGAATCCTCGGTGCTGGGGTAGGCGGAGCGGCGGGTGCCCCATTCGGAGACCAGGATGATGACCGCGGTGACCAGCGGCCAGAACGCCAGCGCGCTCTTGGCGCCGAGGGCGAGCGATGCGGGGAACGGCGTGCCGGCCGGGCTATTGGCCAGATGCTGGTCGTAGTCGGACAGGCCGATCTGCTCGCCCAGCCAGAGCATGACGAAACCGCCGGCGATGCCGCCGAGAATCAGCCCGGCCGCCGCGGCCGCCCGGACGCCTTCTGCGGCGCGGGCGCCGGTCCTCGAGGTCAGCAGGAACCGGTAGCCGAGCAGCCCGGTGATCAGCCCCGCGACGGCGCTGATCAGGCAGAACCAGCCGTCGGCGACGATGAACGCGCTCGTCTCGGCGTTCACCAACTCGGCCGTGCCCGGCGAGACCTCCTGGAGCAGCGCGCGGGGCGCGACCTCGCCCCAGATGAGCCCGGCGAGCAGGCCCAGCACCGCACTGCCTGCGAGCCCCACCGCGAACCAGGCGATAACGGCCCCCGCCCCGGGCTGCCTGGGGCCTGGGTCCGGCGCGCTCGCCTGGGCCGGAGTCATCCCCATTCGCTTCATCCCACCTCGCTTCCCCGAAGATCGTATCGGGGCGACGGCGCGGGACGGCCGCCGGACACGACCGGCCGCTGTGCCGTGCGACAGGGATTCGCGGAGTTTGGACCGGAATCTGCGGGGCAGTCGCGGGGTCGGTCACGCCGTCGTCTTGGAGGTCACCATGGCCGTTACCATCATCGTGATCGTGATCGTCGTCGTGCTGCTCGCCGCGGCGGCCGGCATTGTGCTAGGGCGCCGCCGGGCCTTGGAGCGCCGGTTCGGCCCCGAGTACGACCGGCTCGCGGCGGAGGTCGGCCCGCGGCAGGCGCGGAGCGAGCTCGCGGAGCGGCAGCGCCGCATCGAGCAGCTGGACATCCGGCCGCTCAGCGCCGAACGGCGCGCCGCGTACGAGGCCCAGTGGACAACACTGCAGGGGCAGTTCATCGACACCCCGGCGCGTGCCGCGGATGCGGCGGACTCGCTGGTCACCGCGGTCGCCGCGGACCGCGGCTATCAGGTGGCCGACCGGGAGCGGCTGCTTTCTGACCTGTCGGTCTACCACGCGGACCGGATCGAGGACTACCGGCGGGCCCGCCAGGCAACCGGGCAGGCGGGCTCCGCAGAGACCGAGGACCTCAGGCAGGCCATGCTGGCCTACCGCACGCTGCTGCTGGAGCTGTTCGACGCACCGGATGGGGCCAGCGAATCCGCGGCCGGCGAATCCGCGCCCCGGCCAGGCGACGCTGACGGTACCGGGACCGAGACCGGTACTAGGCCCGAGGTCACGGCCCGGACCGGAGCCCGGGCCGAGGCCGATCGCCCGCTGGATGACCGTTCCGCCTAGGCGACGAGAAAGGAATGACCCGCGATGAGCCTGGATTTTGACCGGTCCCCCGATGGCGAACCCCTGCCGCCCGCCACCCAGTGCCCGTGCAACAGGCACCCGCGACGACAGATCAGGAAGGCCCGGCCGCCCCGAGCTTCACTCCCAAGCACGCGGCCGGCGAGCCGCCGGGCGACGAGTTCGCGGACGATGAGCCCGCGGCAGCCGGGTCCGCGACGGCCGGCCAGCCCGTGATCGGCGAACCCGAGCCCGATGCCTACGAGCCCGGGCCGGCAGCCGACGAGCCGACGGCATCGAGGCCCGTGGTGTCCCGGTCCGTGGTGTCCGGGTCCGTGGTCGATGAGCCCGCGGCTGCCGGGCCGGCGGACGACGAGCTGGCGGACGACGTGCTTCCTGCAGCCGAGCCGGTGCTCGCCGAGCCTGCCGGGGTTGACGAGCCCGTGGCAGCTGACGAGCTCGTGGCAGCCGAGGCTGTGCCCGCTGGCGCGACGGCATCCGAAGCCACGGCGTATCACTCGAGCGTGGCGCCGGCCTGGGACGCGGCAGCCGGCCTGGACGGCCCGCTGCTCAGCGACACCGACGAGCTGCAGGCTAGCTGGCAGCGGATCCAGGTGGCGTTCATCGATGACCCACGCGAGGCGGTCGCCGACGCGGCGGGGCTCGTCGAGCACACGGGGCAGCTGCTCGCCGGCGCGCTGCGGCAGCGGCAGCAGCAGCTGCGCGCCCTGTGGGACAGCGACGGCATGCCGGACGGCGTCGACTACGCCGACAGCGGCTCGGCGGCGGGCACCGTGTCCTCCGGCGCGGACCGGCCGGCGGCGGATGGCGACCCCGACACCGAGCAGCTGCGGCTGCTGATCCGGCGGTACCGGGATTTGTTCAACCAGCTCTGCCGGCCATAGGTCAGCCGGCTGTCATGTCGTCGGGCACGTAATGCCGACTGCCATCGGCCGGGTCGACCCACACTCGCATGATCATGCCGCTCGACGGATCGCGGAACCGCTCCCCTGTCCGCTGCCAGCCAGGCGCGGGCTCGGCGGTTTCCGCGTGTCCGCGCCGGGACAGCCAGCCGCGCCGCGGCTGGTGACCCACGACGGGCGCCTGCGCGGCCATCCCTGGCAGTCCGGCCATCGCACCTTCCGCCTCGTCGAGGTAGGCGGCGGCGAGGACGATCTCCGCGCGGCGGCGTAGCTCCTCCAGGCTGAGCCGCCCGGCGGCGTAGTGCTCGCGGAGGACGGCGACGAAACGGTCTCGTTCGGGATCACCGAGCAAGGTACGCGCCGGAGAGTCACCGGTGCTGTCCACGAGTTTCAGGCTACCTAAGAGGGCGCGGCCACCACAGCCGTCCCGTAGGCGACAACCTCAGTGAGCTGCTGGCCGATCTCGGACGAGTCGAACCGCATGGAGATCACGGCGTTCGCGCCGAGCAGCCGCGCGTTCTCCATCATGCGGTCCATCGCGTGCCGCCGACTGTCCTCCAGCAGCTCGGAGTACTGCCGCACCTCGCCCTGGGCAAGCGACCTGAACCCCGCGGCGAAGGACTTGGCGATGCCCATGCTGCGGACTACCAGGCCAAATGCGATGCCCAGGTTCTGCTGAACCGTCATCCCCGGCAACTCGAGCGCGGTCGTGACCGGGAACGGATCCGTCGGTTGTGTCATGCCTGGAGTACACGCTCCGCTACCGGCGGGGGTCAACACCCATCGCGTGCACCTCTGGCAGGATCGCGGCGAGCGCCGCGATGCTGCCCTCGGTCCACGGCCCGCGCCGCCCGAGGATGGCGTGGTCGAAGCCGAGGTCTGACAGCTCGCGCAGCCGGACGAGCGCCTCGCCGAGCCCCTTGCCGAGGTCGTCGTCGAGGTCGGCCATGGTGCCGACGGTCTTCTCGATCTCGTCGTAGTCCCGGCCGGCCGCGGCGCAGTGCTCGCGCAGGACGTCGAGCTTGCCCCTAAGGTCGTGGCCGAACTCGCTGCCTGGCGCGTCGAGCAGGTGGCAGGCGTCCGCGTAGCGCGCGACGAACCGCAGCGTCTTGCGTTCGCCGCCGCCGGCGACGAGGATCCGCGGGCGCGGGCGCTGCACCGAGTTGGGCGAGTTGAGCGGGCGGACGAGCTGGTAGTGCTTGCCGTCATGCGGCGACTGGTCGCCGGCCCACATCTGGTTCGCGACCTGGAGCAGTTCCTCGAGCATCTCGAAGCGGTCGGCGAGCGGCGGGAACGGGATGCCGAGGCCCTCGGCCTCCCACGCCGTGCCTGGGCCCTGCGGCGGCACGTTCCACGGCGCGCCCGCGCCGACGCCGAGGTACATCCGCCCGCCGCTGAGCACGTCCAGCGTGGTGACCGTCTTGACCAGCACGCCCGGGTGCCGGTAGGCGACCGACGTCACCAGCGTGCCGAGCTTGATCCG
>DATBBI010000237.1:0-1609 GCA_036271115.1 Trebonia sp. | reverse complement strand
CCGAGCAGCTGCTGGACGAAGTAGGCCTGCAGCGCCTCCTTGGGCAGGAAGAGCCCGGTGCCCGCGCCCACGTCGGAGCCGAGCGCGACGCCGATCCCGTGCTCCAGGTGCCGGCGCAACGGGAAAAGACCGCTGCCCAGGGCGCTGTTGCTGGTCGGGCAGTGCGCGACCGAAGCGCCGTGCTCGGCCAGCAGGGCGAGCTCGGCGTCACCGGGGTGGACGTTGTGCGCGAACACGCTGCGCGGCGTGACCAGGCCATGCCGGCAGTAGGTGTCGAGGTAGTGCCGCGCCCCGGGGAACAGGCCGGCCACGGTCGCGACTTCGGCCAGGTTCTCGTTGATGTGCGAGGTGAACCAGACGCCCTTGCCGAGCAGCTGCGCGCAGGCGTCGAGCATCTCGTCCGAGGTTGACAGCGAGAACCGCGGCGTGACGGCGTAGCGCAGCCGGCCGTGGTCGTGCCAGCGCAGGATCAGGTCGGCGCTGTCCGCCAGCGCGGTCTCCGGTGAGTGCAGCAGGTCGGGGGGCAGCTTCCGGTCGGACAGCACCAGGCCGGAGGTGATGTTCAGGCCCCGCTGCCCGGCCGCGGTGAACAGCTCGTCCATGGCCGGGGCGAAGTGCGAGCCGAACACCAGCGCGCTGGTCGTGCCCGACGCCACCAGGCCGTCGGTGAACTCCCCGGCCACCGCCCGGGCGTAGGCCCGGTCGGCCAGCTTGCACTCCTCGGGCAGCGCGTACCGCTCGAGCCAGTCGAGCAGCGGCAGGCCCAGGCCGCCGATCGCCCGGATCTGCGGGAAGTGGACGTGGGTGTCGACGAATCCGGGGAGCAGCAGTCCGCCGTCCAGGCGGGTGACCGGCTCACCGGGGTGGGCGGCGGTCACCTCCGCGAGCGAGCCGCGGGCGCGGATCACGCCGTCGCGGACCAGCAGCGCGCCGTCCTCGGCCAGCGCGGCCGCCGGGTCCCCGGTGAACGGGTCGCCGGGCGTATCGACGACGGTCGCGGCGTAGATGGTCACTGAGCCGCCACCTCGACCACGGCGCGGTTTCCCAGAGCGGCCAGCAGCGCGGCGGCGACCGCGACCGCGATCACGGCCGGGTCGTTGCCGGTGATCCCGGGCTGGCCGATCGGGCAGGTGATCCGGCCGATCGTCTCCGGGCCGTGCCCGGCGTCGGCCAGCTGGGTCTGGAAGCGCGTCCACTTGGCGGCCGAGCCGATCAGCCCGATGCTGCCCAGCGGCTGCGGCAGCCGCAGGACCGCGTCGCACAGCGCGTAGTCCTCCGCGTGATCGTGCGTCATGATGAGCACGTGCGCGCCGGGCGGCAGCTGCTCGAGCACCTGCTCGCCGAGCAGTGTGCGGTGGATGCCGACGTCGGCGGTGCCGTCGATCACGTCCGCCAGCCGGACCCGGTCCAGCTGATCGGGGCGCGAGTCGACCAGCAGCAGCCGGATCGGCAGCCGGGACAGGATGCGGGCCAGCTCGTAGCCGACGTGCCCCACGCCGAACAGCGCGACGACCGGCCGCACCGGGAGCGGCTCGAGCAGCAGCCGGACCACTCCGCCGCAGCACTGGCGGCCGTGCTCGTTCCTGGCGTGCGGGTTGAGCCTGGCCTC